>NZ_AXBD01000006.1 GCF_000473145.1 Leisingera daeponensis DSM 23529
GAGGAGAGGAGGGACGGCCGGGGGCTGCAGGTGGCCGGGAGGCACGAGGAGGGGGGGAGCGTGCCGGCTGGGCCTTGCGCCTCGGGGCGAAGCGCGGGGGGGAGATGCGGGGGGCCGGGGTCAGCCGAAATAGGGGCGCGGCGAGTAATAGGCCAGCTGCGGTCCGGCGGCCAGGCGCTCGCGCTGTTCCAGCGCCCACTGGCAGGCGGTGCAGCCCAGCACCCCGGCGACCGGGTAGATCAGGGCCAGGGCCAGCAGCGGCAGGCCCAGGAGAAAGCCCGCGGCCACGGCTGCCAGGCTTGCGGTGATGCCGGTGAGGGTGCTGATCAGGGTCATGGGCGTGTCTCCTGCGGTGTGTGTTTTTGCGGTCAGTGTTTTTTGGTCTGTGTGTCTTGGCGGCAGCTGGCTGTGTCTGCCTGTTGAAACCTTTCTAGCATGGCGGCCCCGGCGGCGCTGCTGCACCAAAGGATAGGACGGGGGTGCTGAGGGCTATCCTGTGCCCGCCATGGGTCAGGCGGCCCCGCCTTTCCGGGCCCCCGGCCTGCGGCAGGGAGCAGGCAGGCGGGTCAGGCAGGCCCGGACAGGCTGCGGCCCTCCCCCCGGAACCGCGGCCCTCCTGGCTGGGCAGCGTCAGCCGCTGCCTTCCTTCAAGGCCTGCGACATGCTGGAGAGCACCGGGCTGATCAGGTAGTCGGCCAGCGTCTGGCGGCCGGTTTCGATCATCGCCTGGGCCGGCATGCCGGGCAGGGTTTTCACATTGGGCAGGGCGGCCAGATCCGCCGCATCGATGCGGATGTGCACCGGGTAATAGGGCTGGCCGGTCATCTGGTCGATGCTGCTGCCCGCGGCCACCATCACCACCTCGCCGGTCACTGGCGGGGTCGAGCGGAAGCTGTAGGCGGTGAGCTGCACCCGCGCCAGGCTGCCCTCGGAGACCTCGTCGATATCGGCCACCGCCACCCGGGTTTCCACCAGCAGGCCGGCATCCTCGGGCATCAGCTCCAGGATGGTCTGGCCGGGATCCACCACCTGGCCCAGGGTGTTGATGCTGAGCCCGACCACCCGGCCGTCGCGCGGGGCGCGGATGATCTGGCGCTCGGCCACGTCGAGGGTGGCGTCCAGGCGCTGGTGCAGATCCAGCAGCTGCTCCTGCACGTCCTGGCTTTCGGCGGCGATCCGCGCCGCCCGGTCGCGGCCGGCCTGCAGCCGCCGCTCCTCCATCTCGCCGATCTGCTCCAGCACGTTGCCGCGGTCGCTTTCCATCGCGCCAAGGGTGCCGAGGAGGCCGCTCTGCTGCATCTGCCGCTGGCTGATGCGGGTCTTCGGCACCAGCCCCTTTTCGAACAGCCCGCCGAGGTCCGACAGTTCCTCCTGCACCAGCGCCAGCTGCTCCTCGGTGGCCCGGATGCGGGCATCGCGGCCCTTGAGCTGGTCGTTGAGCTGGGTGATGCGGCCCTGGAGGATCTCCATCTGGCCCTGGTAGAGCGCCCGGTTGGAGCTGAGCAGGTCGCGCTGCACCGCCACCAGCTGCGCCAGCTCCGGCATCCGGGCGATGAGCTGCTGCAGTTCGGGGCCGGTCTGCAGGCTGTCCGTGCCCTTCAGCTCCGCGTCGAGCCGGGCCTGCTGCGCCAGCAGGCTGGCCCGCTGGCCGTTCAGGATCGCCAGCTGCGCCTCGATGCGGCGGCCGTCGAGCCGGGCGATCACCTGGCCCTTGGCGACCCGGCTGCCCTCGGTGATGTTCAGCTCGCGCAGGATGCCGCCTTCCAGATGCTGCACCGCCAGCCGGTCGCCGGCCACGTTGAAGGCGCCGGGCGCCACCACCGCGCTGGTCAGCTCCGCCTGGGTGGCCCAGAACACCAGCCCGCCGAACAGGCCGAAGCCGCAGACCGCCATCCACAGCACCAGCTGGCGCACCCGGGTCGGCGGCCGCCCCGGCAGCGCCACATCCAGGCTGCCGCCGGCGGGCATCAGGTCGCGAAAGCCGCTCTTGGCCGCGGCGCGGCCGGTCTCTGCCGGGCTGCGGCTGTCATGTTCCACCAGGCTCATGCGCTTGCTCCTTTATGGCCGGGCGCGTTCGCGGTTTGCCCGGTGCTGCCCCCTTCCGCGTTGCGGTGGCGGAAGGGGGCGATTTTGGGATCGCCGGGATGCGCCCGGGCGGCCATCGGCTGGGCGGCCGCCTCGATCACCTGGCGCGCCTCGCCGAAGCGGGCGATGCGGCCCTGCTGCAAGAGCGCCGCATGGCTGACCCGGCGCAGCAGGCTGAGCCGGTGGGTCACCGCCACCACCGCGGCGCCGCGGGCGCAGGCTTCCTCGATGGCGGTGGCCAGCGCCTCCTCGCCCTCGGGGTCGAGATTGGCGTTGGGCTCGTCCAGCACGATCAGCTTGCGGTCGCCGAAGAAGGCGCGCGCCAGGCCGATGCGCTGGCGCTGGCCTGCCGACAGGAACTCGCCGCGCGGGCCGACCTCGGCGTTGTAGCCGCCGGGCAGCGCCAGGATCATCTCATGCACCTGCGCCAGCTTGGCGGCCGCCACCACATCCGAGGGTTTGGCGTCCGGGTCCATCAGCGCGATGTTTTCCGCCACCGTGCCCTGGAACAGCTCCACCCGCTGCGGCAGGAAGCCGATATGCTGGCCGATCTGCGCCGGATCCCAGTCGGTGAGGGCGGCATCGTCGATGCGGATATGGCCGCGCACCAAGGGCTGCAGGCCTGCCAGCGCATGGGCCAGCGTGGTCTTGCCGGCGCCGGAGGGGCCGATCAGCCCCAGCGACTGGCCCGGCTTCAGCTCCAGCGTGATGTCCAGCAAGACCGGCTCCGGCCGCCCCGGCAGCACCACGGTGGCATTTTCCACCGACAGCCGGCCCTCGGGCGCGGGCAGCTCCAGCCGCTCCGGCGCGGCGCCGAGATGGGTGAGGAAGTCATTCAGCCGCCCGTGCGCGCCGCGCGCCTTCAAAAAGCCGCGCCAGCCGGCGATCGACTGCTCCACCGGCGCCGCGGCGCGGCCCAGCAGGATCGAGGAGGCAATCATCAGCCCCGGCGTCAGCTGGCTGTTGATCACCAGCACCACGCCCACGCCCAGCACCGCGATCTGCAGCCCCATCCGCACCGCCTTGGCCAGCGAGGTCATCAGCGCCACCCGGTCGGTGGCCAGGGTGTTGAAGACCAGGGCGGAGAACGCCTTGAGCTGCCAGCGCCGGATCAGCGGCGCGGTCTTGCCCATGGCGTGGATCAGCCCGGCATTGGCCATCATCTCCGCCACTGCGGCATTGGTCTCGGCGGCCTGTTTGCCGGCCGTCTCCAAGGGTTTGCGGGCCATCATCTCGCTGAGCAGCCCGAGGCTGAACAGCAGCGCGATGCCGACCAGCGCCACCGCGCCCAGGACCGGGCTGAACATGAAGATCAGCGCCAGGAAGATCACCGACCAGGGCGCGTCCAGAAGCGCCAGGAACACCGGGCTGGTGACAAAGCCGCGCAGCTCCTGGATGTCGCGGATGGGTTCGGCGCGGGACAGGTGCGGCGGCAGGCGGCCGCTGATCATGCCGTCCAGCACCACCGGGCTGAGCCGCGCCTCCAGCCGCGATCCGAGCCGCGCCACCAGGCGCTGGCGGATCATGTCGAACAGAAAAAAGAACACCAGCGCAATCGCTGCGCCGGTGGTCAAGGCAATCAAGGTTGGAATGCTGCCCGAGGCCATGACCCGGGCAAACAGTTGCAGCATGTAGAGCGGCGCTGTCAGGACAAGGAGGTTCACAAAGATGCTTGCCGTGAAGATGGCGGCAAGCACGCCCCGCTGGCCATCAAATACCCGTCTTACCTTCATTGTCGTAGCCCCCCGGCTGCACGAAGTGAAGTTATGAAATCTGGAGAACAGCGCCCTGGTCCAAGGATGCAATCCTTGGCCGGGGACCAAATCGCTGTCCTGAACCAGGGCTGGACGGGCCCGGGGGAAACCCCGGGCCCGCCGTTCCTAAGGCTCAGACGGCAGTGGGACCCCAGATGTTGTCGTAGCTGTCGTCAAAGCCGGTATCGGAGGTCAGCACCCGGATCGCCTCGTAAGAGCCCGCATCGCCGGTGGTGACCGCGTTGATGCCGACGCCGCCGATCGGGACAGCGTCCTGGCCGAGCGAGGTGAACGGCGCCTCGTTGCCGGTCAGGCCGAGGATGTTCACCGTGGCGCCGCCCGCGCTGATCTGCGTGTCGGTGCCATTGTCGGTGACGGTGGCACCGCCGCCGTCGAGCGCCCCGAAGGCATCCTGCGCCGAGGTGCCGAGACCGCCGCCCACGTTGGTGACACGGAACAGCAGCACGTCGTGGTCCTGATCGATGTCGAAGTCGTGGATGGTGTCGGTGCCGTCGTTGGACGAGAAGGTGGCGCCATCCCATTCCAGATCGATGATGAAGACATCCTTGCCGTCGCCGCCGTACAGCCGGTCACGGCCGGCGCCGCCTTTCAGGAAGTCGTTGTAGTCGCCGGCGCCGCCGGACAGGGTGTCGTTGCCGTTGCCGCCGTCCAGGAAGTCGCCGCCGGTGCCGCCGTCCAGGCGGTCGTCGCCGGCTTCGCCGTAGAGGCAGTCACGGTCGGCGCCGCCGTTCAGGTAGTCGTCGCCGTCGCCGCCCTGCAGCACGTCCTTGCCGCTGCCGCCAAGCACCTTGTCGTTGCCGTCGTTGCCGTCGAGGAAGTCGTCGCCATCGTTGCCTTTGACGGTGTCTCTGCCGTCGCCGCCATGGGCCACGTCATTGCCGTCGCCGCCCTTGACCTTGTCGTTGCCTTCCTCGCCGTAGAGGAAGTCATTGCCCTCATCGCCGCAGACAATGTCGTTGCCGGTGCCGCCCCAGGCCTTGTCGGAATCCTCACCGCCTTTGATGGTGTCATCGCCGGCGTCGCCATAGAGACGGTCATGGCCTTCATTGCCGAGCACCCAGTCGTCGCCGTCGTTGCCGTGCAGCAGATCGTTGCCCTTGCGGCCATAGAGCCGGTCATTGCCGTCGCCGCCGTAGCCTTCGTCGTCGCCGCGGCCGCCGATGATGACGTCATTGCCGCCTTCGCCGAACATGGTGTCGTCGCCGCCGCCGCCGCGGATCCGGTCATTGCCGTCCGGGCCTTCGTCGATCGGGGTGTAGCAGTCCGGGCAGTCGACTTCTTTCAGCCCTTCATCCGTCGGGGCATGGTTGCTGTCGGCAGCCGTGGCCTGCTCATCGTCGTCGCAGCAATCCCAGTCGATCTCGTAGCCGTTGACGTCGGCGCCGAGGTTGGTGCCGCTGTCGCCGAAGATCAGGTCGCCCTGGGCGCCGCCTTCCAGCACGTCGTTGTTGGAGCCGCCGCGCATGGTGTCGTGGCCGGCGCCGCCGTTGACGTCATCGCGGCCTGCGCCGCCATCCATCAGGTCGTCGCCGCGGCCGCCCTGCATCAGGTCGTCGTCGTCTTCACCGAACATGCTGTCGTTGCCGCCCTGGCCGTCCATGGTGTCGTTGCCGTCACCGCCCAGCATGCAGTCGTCGCCGTCGACCTGCTCGTCCTTGTTGCCGGTGCCGTTGTCGGCGCCGAAATCAAGGTCGTCATTCTGCGACTGGCGCTCGTCGCCGAACATCTCGTCATCGCCGCTGCCGCCGATCACCAGGTCGTCGCCGAGGCCGCCTGCCATGCGGTCATTGCCGCCCTGGCCGTTCATCCGGTCGTTGCCGTCGCGGCCGTACATGGTGTCGTCGCCGTCCTTGGCGGTTTCGCCGGACTGGCCCATGTCGCCCCACATCCAGTCGTCGCCGCCTTCGCCGTCCATGCAGTCGTCGCCGAGCTCGCCATAGAGGTAGTCGCCGCGGTCGCCGTCGGCATAGCTGTAGTTGCCGTCCGCATCATCGCCGAAGATGTGGTCGTCACCCTTGCCGCCGAAGACGGTGTCGCTTTCCTCGCCGCCCAAGAGGGTGTCATTGCCGGTCTCGCCGTCGATGTAATCGCAGCCTTCCTCGCCGTCGATCCAGTCGTCGCCGTCGTCGATGTATTTCTGGCCGTAGATCGGCACCTGGTATTCTTCCCAGGTGTCCTGATTGACCTTGGTTTCATAGCCGGTGATCACCTGCACGTAATGGCCCTTGCCGTCGGCATTGCCGCCGAACAGGTAGTCATTGCCGGTGCCGCCTTCGATCGCATCGTCGCCGTCCTGGCCTTCGATGTAATCCTGGCCGGCTTCGCCATCGAGCCGGTTGTTGCGCTCGTTGCCGTAGACGGCGTCATCGCCGGCCCCGGCCTTGGCATTGTCGCCGGCGTCGTGGTCGTTCAGGTCGATCACATTGCCGTCGGTGCCGCCGCGCTCGGTGGTGCCGTCGTTGTAATTCGGGTCGAACTTGTTGTCGCTGAAGATGATCTCGCAATCCGGATTGCAGACTTCCCAATCTGAGGTTCTGTCCTTGATACCCATGGTAAACGTCCTCCTCGTTAACTGTAACTGTGCGGGGCGGGGCAGCCTGTGCCGCCCGGGTGCTTGCCCCTGCCGCGCGGTCTGCCGCGGGTGCGGCTGCTGCGGCGGCGGTGTGACAAAGGCGCCGTGATGCCTTCCGCTGGTATTGCAGCGCATCCGCGCCGCTGCCGATGCCCCCAAATGGGGACAAAATCAGCGCTTTAGCCGCCGCGGCCCAGCCAGCCGGCCAGGGCCGGCGCGGCGCTGTCCGCCAGCGCCAGCAGCGGCGCGTGCCACCAGGCGCCCGCCGCCAGCGCGGCCGCCAGCGCCAGCGCCGCCGCCACCCCCCGCGGCCAGCGGCGGCGCGGCTTGGGCGCGGCTTGGGCCAGCGCCTCGGCCACCGCAGCCTTCAGCACCGGCTCCAGCTCGATCCTGAGCGCGCCTTCCATCCGGTTCACCGCCGTCTCCAGCTGGTCGATGCGGGCGCTCAGCGCGGCGCGGTCGGCGGCCGCCTTCTGCGCCGCCTGCGCGCCCAGCCCCTCGTTCAGGGTGGTGAACATCTCCGCGATGCGCTTGTGCAGCGCCACCAGGTCGGCCTGGGCCGCCAGCGGCGGCGCGTCCGGCCCGCCCTGGCGCAGGGCGTTTGCGATCTGCGCCAGCACCGCAGCGCTGAGCCGCGGCGGCGGCGCCGGCCTGTCCGGAGCGGCCTGCGCCTGCGCCGGTTCAGAGGCGGCCTGTCCAGAGGCGGCCTGTCCAGAGGCGGCCTGTCCAGAGGCGGCCTGTCCAGTGGCGGCCTGTGCCGGGGCGGCCTGTCCGGAAGGGGCCTGTTCAGAAGAGGCCTGGGCCGGGCGGGGCCGGGCCGGGCGGGCGGGGCTGCCGGCCGGGGCGGGCGGGCCCTGCACCGGGGCTTCCAGCGTCAGCTTGTTCATGACGCCCTCCCCAGCGAGGCCTGCCAGGTCAGCCGCTGCGCCATCTCGGCGCGGCCGGCCGACTGCAGCTTGGCCAGCACCCGCTTGGCATAGGTGTTGAAGGTCTGCTCCTTGAGGCCCGCGATATGCGCCGCCTCGCGGTTGGACAGCCCCAGCTGGATGAGCGCCGCCACCCGCGCCTCGGCCGGCGACAGCCCCATCTTCTGGGCCAGCATCTCGATGCGGGTGCGGTCGGGCTGGCGCGGCAGGATCGCCACCACCAGCGGCTGATCGGCGCCGGCGCAGCGGTAGCGGGTCAGCGACACCGGCAGCCGCATGCCGCTCTGGCGGTCCTCCAGGAACAGGATCAGCTCGCGCGGGCCGCGGGCGCTGCCGCGGCGCGAGCGGGCGCATTCGGCCACCGCCGCGTAAAACCCCGCGGTCTCGCCCGGGCGGGCGCAGCTGAGGCGGCCGCCCTGGTCGCTGAGCAGGTCGCCGCCCTCCAGCATGTCGCGCCCCGATTCATTGCAATGCAGCAGCCGGCCCTCGCCGTCGAGCACCAGCACCGCAGAGTCGGTCTTCTTGGAAATGGTCCACAACAGCGCGCTGGTCACCGCCGCCTGGGTCTCGCCCGCCAGCTCGCGCAAGCTGTCCTCGCGCAGCACCGGCCAGATCGCCTGCAGGATGTCGCCGCAATGGGCATCATGGGGGCCGCCTTCGAGTTTCAGGGCGATCAGATCCTCGCTGCCGTCCTCGAAGCCGCAGGAAAACAGCGTCCAGCCGCGGCCTGCGGCGAGGTCCGCCGCCAGCTCCGCGGGCAGCAGCGCCGCCAGCGCCCGCGCCGCCGCTCCCCCCGGGCGGCGGCGGCGGAAGCTGCTGGCGGTGCCGGGCTGCAGCTGGCGCCGCAGCGCCGCCGCGGCGGTGTCCGGACAGGCCGCGCCAAGTGCCCCGGAACTGGTCAGGACCGGCGCGCGCCGGTGCCCCGGCTGGACCAGGGCCTGCGTTGTCAGAGAAGAGATTTGCCTTTGAAAAGACCGTGAAAATACCAACCTGCCCGCTTGCGCAGCGGACGCACTCAACACACCCATGTTGCCCCCCGGCATGACATTATGAATGCCTTGAAGGTAGCACAGTGCCGGCAGCGTCAAACCGGGCAGAGGGGGTACGTCAAAGGCCGGCGCGGCCCGGCCCGGCACCGCCGGATACCACCATGGGGGTAGCGGCGGGCGCGCATCGGGCGAATCGAAGAAACTTAAGGTTGATTTGGTTGCAGATTCAAATTTCTTAAAATTGCAGAATACCCCTTGGAAACAGACCGTTTCCCTATCGGATACACTGCCAACGGGGTAAGGCGCCCTGGCCAGATCGCGTGGAAAAACAGCCGGGTAAGGCGGAAACCGGGGCGCAGGGCCGGGCCGGGCGGCCAAAAAGAGCTGCGCCTTGAGGGGAAGCTTCTTAACAAAAACGGCTGAATTCGCTACGGTTTATCCACAGCAATGCGCATCAGAAGTGTTTGGACGCCCGTCTGCGCTGCCAGGCCCAGGATGTTTTTTTCCGGGCATGTTCTGTATTTATCACGATCCGGAAACGGCAGCGCAAAGCGCCGCCGGGGCCAAGACGGCAGCAGGCGGGTGAATTGTGTTTCAGGGAGCGGCCGCGCATTGCAGCACCGGCCGCCTGCGGGGGCAGGCGGTTTAATAAAGGGCGCTCCTGGAGGGACGGGCCGGACGCAGGATCCGGTTCTGGTTACGAGTAAAGGAGTTTTTGATGCCTGTGCATATTGTGGGGGAAAGCAGGCTTCTCAGGGACATGTTTCTGAACATCTGTGAAGCACATGATTACGAGACCGGCGGCTGCTGCAGCAGCCTGGCAGAGCTGCCGCCGCTGCCGGCCAGGGACCTGGTGCTGTTTTACAGCCATTGCGCCGGCGACGGGCTGGAGGCGGAGCTGCGCAGCTACCGCGCCCGCAAAGGCAGCGCGCATCTGATCCTGGTCACCGGCGATGACTGCCCGCCCGAGGCCCAGGCCCGCCTCAGCACCTATGCCGAGGCGGTGATCCCGGAGCGCCAGCCGGCGGATGCGCTGATCGCCGCGCTGCAGGTGGTGCAGAACGGCTACCGGATCGTGCTGCCGGAGGCCGCAGACGCCGCGGAGGCGGAGCTGCCCGCGGTTGTGCCGTGCCCGCCGGACGGCCGGGCCAGGCACGGGCTGTCGGACCGCGAGCAGCTGATCCTGGCCAAGCTGACCGAAGGCGCCACCAACAAGAGCATCGCCAATGAGCTGGGCATCTGCGAAGCCACGGTGAAGGTGCATCTGCGCACCTGCTTCCGCAAGATCGGCGCCAAGAACCGCACCCAGGCCGCGCTCTGGGCCTCCGAGCGGCTGCCGCCGCAGACGGCGGAGCCGCGGCCGCACTAAAGGGGGGCGCCGGCGGGGGGCCGCAACAGGTGTGCCCGGCCGCAAGGCCGGGACGCCGCTGGCCGGATGCGGGCGGAGCCGGGGGCCGCCGCATCCGGCGGGTGCGTGATGCCGGGGCCTTTCTGAAGGGGAAGGTTCCGCTTGTGGCCGGGCGGCGGCCAAGGGCGCCGCTGCGCGGCGGCTGCGCCGGCCTTGACCCGGACCCAGCGGAAGGGGGCAGTATCAGAGCCTTTTTTTCCGCGCCTGCGGCTGGATTTTAAGTCTCCGTGCCTCCGGCTGGATTTTAATCCTCCGTGCCTCCGGCTCAGATCTTGATTCTCCGTGCCTCCGGCTAGACTTTAATTCTCCGTGCCTCCGGCACGAGGGCATTGATCTGGGCGATATGCTCCGGCAGGCAGCGGCTCAGGAAATCGTATTTCTCCACCGCATGGGCGCGGGCGGCGGGGCCGATATGGGCGTACGCGCCGGGGTTGGCCAGCACGTCCGCCACCTGATCGGCGAGCTTCTCCGGGCTGAAGAAATCCACCAGCAGCCCGGTCTCGCCGTGGGTGATCGCCTCGCGCACCGGCGCCACATCCGCCGCCACCACCGTGGCCTGCATCGCCATCGCTTCCAAGAGCGACCAGCTGAGCACGAAGGGCATGGTCAGATAAATGTGGCAGCGGCTGATCTGGATGATCCGGGTGAGGTCGTCATACGGCACCTTGCCGAGGAAATGCACCCGGCTCCAGTCGACGCTGCTGCCCAGCTCATCCTCCATCTCGCCGCGCAAACCGCCCGGATGCTTGCTCTCGGCGCCATAGGAGGTCTCATTGCCGCCGATCATCAGGATGCGGGCATTCGGGCGCTGCGCCTGGATCCGGGGCAGGGCGCGCATCATGATGTGAAAGCCGCGGGCGCGCTCCATGTTTCGGGCGATATAGGTGACCACCTCATCGCTGCGGGTGAGCGGCGTCTCCAGCCGCCCGAGGCTGACCGAGGCGTCAGGGTCGGGGCCCAGCTTGTCGGTGCGGATGCCGTCATGGCACAGATACATGCGGTCATGAAAGCTCTTGGGAAACCGGTCGCGCTGCCAGGCGGTGGGCACATGGCCCTGGTCCACCAGCTCGATGCTGGCGTAAGGCACGGTGTTGCGCGCCTCGGCAAAGAAATAGGCCTGGTCGTTGGGCGGGTTTTCCGGATCGAAGCCGACCAGACCGCCCGAGGTGCGGTAGAAATACTCGAAAAAGCCGATGACCGGCACATCGGGGTAGGGGTCCTTGATGAACAACAGCTCGCCCCAGCCGGTGTGGCCGATGATGATGTCGGGGGTAAAGCCCGCGTCCTTCAGCTGCCGCGCCGCCAGCGCCGCGCCAAGCCCCGCGCCTGACGCCGCCTCCCAGTCCCGGGACAGGCCGAAGGCGTCCTTGTCGGGGGTGCGGAAGGGTTTGTAGGTGACCGTTCTGATCCCCGGCAGCTGCACGCCCTTGCGCTGGGTCAGAAAGACGATTTCATGGCCGCCTTGCGCCGCCAGCCAGGGCGCCAGCTCCCGGTACTGGCCGGGCATGTTCTGATGCACAAACAAAATCTTCATGGGCTTATGCTTGCCGGGCCGCGGGCCGGGATGCAAGCGCAGGCTGCGCGCACGGGCGGCGCCTGTTGCAGCGCTGCCGGCGCCTGATGCTGGCGCTATGCCCTCCTAGCGGCTAGATATAATCAAACGGAGGCAATCAGGGGGCCGGGCTTGGGACGGGCAGAGACCGGACCGGAACCGGGCCAGAGAGCGGGCCAGAGAGCGGGGCAGAGGCGATGCAGATAGAGGAAACCGGGCTGCCGGGGCTGAAGGTGCTGACGCCTGCCCGCTTTGGCGATGCGCGCGGCTTTTTCAGCGAAAGCTGGAACAAGCGGCGGCTGCAGGACGCCGGGATCGAACTGGAGTTCGTGCAGGACAACCATTCGCTGTCGGTGCAGGCGGGCACCCTGCGCGGCCTGCACTTCCAGGCGCCGCCGCACGCCCAGGACAAACTGGTGCGCTGCGGCCGCGGCGCGCTGTTTGATGTGGCGGTGGATATCCGCAAGGGCTCTCCCGCCTACGGGAAATGGTTCGGGATCGAGCTGACGGCGGAAAACGGCAAGCAGCTTCTGGTGCCCAAGGGGTTCCTGCACGGCTTCCTCACAAGGGTGGCGGAGACCGAGGTGATCTATAAATGCACCGATTATTATGCGCCCGAGTGCGACGGCGCGGTGGCCTGGGACAGCTGCGGCATCAACTGGGGTTTTGAGGGCACGCCGCTTTTGAGCGAAAAGGACGCCGCGGCACCGGCCCTGGCGGAGTTCGCCAGCCCGTTCACCTGGGAGGGATAAGGCATGAAGCTACTGGTTACGGGCGGGGCGGGCTTCATCGGCTCTGCGGTGGTGCGGCTGGCAATTGCCCGCGGCCATCAGGTGGTGAACCTCGATGCGCTGACCTATGCCGCCTGCCTGGACAATGTGGCCAGCGTGGCGGAGAGCCCGGCCTATGCCTTTGAGCAGGCCGACATCCGCGACCGGGCCGCATTAGACACTGTTTTTGAGCGCCACCGCCCGGATGCGGTGATGCATCTGGCCGCCGAAAGCCATGTCGACCGCTCCATCGACGGGCCGGGCGATTTCATCGAGACCAATATCACCGGCACCTATCAGATGCTGGAAGCGGCGCG
This sequence comes from Leisingera daeponensis DSM 23529, assembly GCF_000473145.1. Taxonomy (NCBI): domain Bacteria; kingdom Pseudomonadati; phylum Pseudomonadota; class Alphaproteobacteria; order Rhodobacterales; family Roseobacteraceae; genus Leisingera; species Leisingera daeponensis. The sequence goes on from NZ_AXBD01000006.1 coordinate 12,395, forward strand.
GAAATACTGGGGGCAGGCGGGCAGGCCGGAGGGGTTCCGCTTCCACCACATCTCGACGGACGAGGTCTATGGCAGCCTGCCTGCCGACCCGGCGGTGCAGTTTACTGAGGAGACCGCGTATGATCCGCGCTCGCCCTATTCGGCCTCCAAGGCGGCCAGCGACCATCTGGTCCGGGCCTGGCACGAGACCTACGGCTTGCCGGTGGTGCTGACCAATTGCTCCAACAATTACGGGCCCTATCATTTCCCGGAGAAGCTCATTCCGGTGGTGATCCTCAATGCGCTGGCGGGCAAGCCGCTGCCTATCTACGGCGACGGCTCCAACGTGCGCGACTGGCTCTATGTGGAGGATCATGCCGATGCGCTGCTCTTGGTGGTGCAAAAGGGGGAGCTGGGGCGGTCCTACAATATCGGCGGCGAGAATGAGCGGTCGAACCTGGAGCTGGTCGAGACGCTCTGCGCCATTCTGGATGAAAAACGCCCGCGCGCGGACGGGCGGTCTTACAAGGAGCAGATCACCTTTGTCACCGACCGCCCGGGCCATGACGCGCGCTATGCGATCGACCCCAGCCGCATCCGGCAGGAGCTGGGCTGGCGGCCCTCGGTCACGGTGGAGGAAGGGCTGGAGAAGACGGTGGAGTGGTATCTGGACAACGAGAGCTGGTGGCGCGCGCTGCAGGACCGCGACGGCGTCGGCCGGCGGCTGGGCACCGGCAAGTGACGGCAGATAGGCCGCAAAGGGCAGCGCCCGGCCCTGGGCGGGTGCGAAGCGCCCTCCCGGGGGGGCGGCCGGGGGCTGCCCGGCGGTGCCGCCGGGCGGAACATCTTGGAGAGCGCATATGATCCTCGTCTTCGGCAAGACCGGCCAGCTGGCCCGCGAACTGGCGGCCTATGAGGGCGTCACCTGCCTGGGCCGCGATCAGGCGGATCTGAGCCATCCGGCGGCCTGCGCCGCCGCCATCCGGCAGGCGCAGCCGCAGGCCGTGATCAATGCCGCTGCCTACACGGCCGTCGACAAGGCGGAAGAAGAAGAGGCGCTGGCCACCGTGATCAACGGGGCGGCCCCCGGCGCGATGGCGGCGGCCTGTGCGGAGACCGGCATTCCCTTTGTCACCGTCTCCACCGATTACGTCTTTGACGGCAGCGGTGAGGCGCCCTGGCAGCCCGGCGATGCCACGGCGCCGGTGAACGCCTATGGCCGCTCCAAGCTGGCGGGCGAGGACGCGGTGCGCGCGGCGGGCGGCACATATGCCATCCTGCGCACCTCCTGGGTGGTGTCGGCGCATGGGAACAACTTCGTCAAGACCATGCTGCGGCTGGGCAAGGAGCGGGAGCGGCTGACCATCGTTGCCGATCAGATTGGCGCGCCCACCCCGGCGCGCGGCATTGCGGCGGCCTGCCTGGAGATCGCGCGGCAGCTGATCGAAGATCCGGGCAAATCCGGCACCTATCATTTTGCCGGTGCGCCTCAGACCAGCTGGGCGGGCTTTGCGCGCGGGATCTTTGCCCGCGCCGGGATCGCTTGCGACGTTGAGGACATCCCCGCCGCGGAGTACCCCGCACCGGCGGCACGGCCCTTGAATTCACGCCTCGATTGCTCAGCAATAGACACGGTTTTTGGTATCCCGCAGCCGGATTGGCGGACGGGTCTGGATGAGATTTTAAAGGATTTGGGAGAGGTATCATGACAGAGGGCAAACCCGGCATGAGGACAGGATCCGGCCGCAAGGGCATCATCCTGGCGGGCGGCTCCGGCACAAGGCTCTATCCGATCACCATGGCCGTCTCCAAACAGCTCTTGCCGCTCTATGACAAGCCGATGATCTATTACCCGCTCAGCGTCCTGATGCTGGCGGGCATCCGCGAGATCTGCGTGATCACCACGCCGCAGGACCAGGACCAGTTCATCCGCCTCCTGGGCGACGGCAGCCAGTGGGGGGTGGAGCTGACTTACGTGGTGCAGCCCTCGCCCGACGGGCTGGCGCAGGCGTTTATCCTGGCCGAGGAGTTCCTGGCGGGGGCGCCCTCGGCGCTGGTTCTGGGCGACAACATCTTTTTCGGCCACGGCCTGCCGGAGCTTCTGGCGGCGGCGGACCGGCAGGCGGCGGGCGGCACCGTCTTCGGCTATCACGTGGCCGATCCGGAGCGCTATGGCGTGGTGGCCTTCGGCGCGGACGGCCGCGCGCAGGGCATCGTCGAAAAGCCCCCCGTGCCGCCCTCCAATTATGCGGTGACGGGGCTGTATTTCCTGGATGGATCGGCGCCTGAGCGGGCCCGCCGGGTGCAGCCCTCCCCCCGCGGCGAGCTGGAGATCACCGACCTGCTGCAAAGCTACCTGAACGAGGGCGCCTTGCGGGTGGAGACCATGGGCCGCGGCTATGCCTGGCTTGACACCGGCACCCATGGATCCTTGCTGGATGCGGGCAATTTCGTGCGCACCCTGCAGGAGCGCCAGGGGCTGCAGGCCGGCTGCCCGGAGGAGGTTGCCTATGGCCGCGGCTGGATCACCGCCGCCGAGCTGCAGGCGCAGGCCGGGAAATATGCCAAGAACGCCTATGGCGCCTATCTGGAGCGGCTGCTGAAGTAAGCGGGCGCCGCGCCAGCGGCGCCGGGCCCAAGGCGGGCCGCAGCATCTGCGATGCCGCGGCACAGGCGCGGGAGGCCCCCGTTGCGGCCTCCGTTGCGATCCTGGTTCAGACCCGTTTCAGGCCGGGATCATTCGATCACCCCGGCGCGGCTGAAGACGCCGAAGAAATTGCCGAAGATGTTGGAGACGGTCAGCACGTCGTTGATCGGCGACTCGGTGGCCATCACCAGATCGCCCGGGTTGACCTGGAACTGGCGCGCCGAGAACAGCCCGTCGGCAGAGGTCAGGTCGAGCGAGAACACCACCCGCTGCTGGCGCGGCCCGCGCACGCCGGGGGCCACCGCGGAGGCCGGGTATTCGCGCAGGATCAAAAGCCCCTTGGGATCGGCCTTGCCGTCCTGGAAGCCGCCCGCCACCGACATCGCGTCCATCGCCGACATCTCGTCCTTGGTGAAGATGTGCAGGTCCTCCTCGCCGGTGGCGCCGAAGGAGAGGAAATAGCGCTCGTCCTCCTCGACGAACACCCGGTCGCCGCCGCGCAGGAGGGTGTCGAGGCGGGGGTTGTTCAACAGGTTGTCGACCGAGGTGCCATAGATCGACTGGCCGCGCACCAGCCGGATCTGCGGGTTGTTGAGGCTGGCGCTGATGCCGCCGCCCGCCGAGATCAGCCCCATCACCGTGTAGTTGCGGTCCGGCATCGGGTAGGTGCCGGGCTGGGCGACGCCGGAGACCAGATCGACCGAATTGCCGCGCCCCTCGGCCATGGCCAGCTGCACCTGGGCGGAAGGAACAACCGGCTCCAGCGCCTCCTGCAGCCTGGCCCGCGCCAGGTCCGGGGTCAGCCCGTTGACGTTCACATCGCCCACATAGGGCATGAAGATGGAGCCGTTGGCGGCCACTTTCATGTCCTGCAGCTGCACCATCTTCTGCTCGGCGGAGGTCAGCAGCGAATTGTCGTTGCTGTCCCAGATGCTGAGCGACAAGAGATCGCCGGGCTGGATGATCTGGGTCTTGGCGCCCTGGTGCCGCGGCAGCCAGCCCAGCCGTTCCTGTTTGCCGGTGGCGGGCCAGGCCGCCACCGTCGGCAGCAGCGCCCGGTTCACCTTGTAGAGCGCGAAATTGGCATCGGCCTCTCCCGATTCTTTCAGGATCTCCTCGCTGGCCGGGGCGCCGCCGGGCAGGCGCGAACAGGCAGCGGGCAGGAGGATCAGACCGGCAGCCGCCAGCCAGGGAAGAAGTTTCAGCATTGGGAGCCTGTCTTGAGCTGCTCTGGGTACCGCCCTGGTTTCGATCAGGGGAACCGCTTTGATTTTTGTCCGGGCAAAGGATACTGGGCTGAGCCAGAGGGTTCAACAGAAACGGGCAGCAGCGATGGTAAATCCCGCCGTAATGGTTCTGGGCGCAACAGGGCGCATCGGCCGGCTGCTGCAGCTGTGCCCGCCGCAGGGGCTGGATCTGCGGCTGCAGGCGCGGCGGGCGCAGCCAGGCAGCAGCACCGGGGACTGGCATGTTTTCGATCCGCTGGCGGAGCCGGCGGCGCTGGCGCGCGCCGCGGAAGGAATGGCGGCCCTTCTCTGCCTGGCCGGGCCGGTGCCGGGCCGGGGCGGCAAGGACGCAGACATGGCAGACCATGCCCGCCTCGCCGAAGCGGCGGTGCGGGCCGGCGCGTCCGCCGGCGCCCGGGTGCTGCTGGCGTCCTCGGCGGCGGTGTACGGCGCCCGGGGCGGCCTGCTGGCAGAGGACGCAGCCCTGCGCCCCGCCAGTGCCTATGGCGCTGCCAAGGCGGAGATGGAGGCGCGCGCGGCGGCGCTTGGCGCGGACCTGGGGGTGCCGGTGTGCGCGTTGCGGATCGGCAATATTGCCGGGCTGGACGCTGCCCTGGGCGGCTGGCGGCCCGGGTTCACCCTGGACCGCTTTGCCGGCGGCGGCACCCCGCGGCGCAGCTATATTGGCGCCCGCACGCTGGCTGAGGTGCTGGCGGCGCTGCTGGCCGCGCCGGCGCTGCCGCAGGTGCTGAACCTGGCGCAGCCGGGGGCGGTGGAGATGGGGGCGCTCCTGCAGGCGGCGGGACGGCCCTTTGCCGTCCGGGCAGCCCCGGCCGCCGCGATCCCGGAGGTGGCGCTGGACGTTGCCCGCCTGCAGGCGCTGCTGCCGGCGCCGCTGGCAGCGGCGGATCCGGCACAAATGGCAGCGGAATGGGCCGTGTTAGAGCCTGACATGGCAGACGGATAACCTTGGAGCACATAACGATATGACCTGGCGCAAACGGCTGTTTGACCTGTTTTTTGCCACCCTTCTGATCCTGGTTCTGGGGCCTGTCCTGCTGCTGCTGCTGGGCTGGCTGCTGTGGAAGGAGGGGCGGCCCTTGTTCTACGTGGCGGAGCGGATGAAGGGGGTGGACCAGCCCTTCAGCCTCTGGAAGCTGAGGACCATGAGCGTGGTGGACACCGATACGGGGGTGTCGGGGGGCGACAAATCCGCCCGCATCACCCGCACCGGCGCCTGGCTGCGCTCCAAGCGGCTGGATGAGTTCCCGCAGCTGTGGAACATCCTGAAGGGCGACATCTCCTTTGTCGGGCCGCGCCCGCCGCTGCGACAGTATGTCGAGGCAAACCCTGAGCTGTATGCCGAGGTGCTGAAATCGCGCCCCGGCGTCACCGGCCTGGCCTCGATCACCTATCACAAGCATGAGGCGGCGCTGCTGGCGCGCTGCCGCACGCCGGAGGAGACCCATGCGGTCTATTCCCGGGTCTGCGTGCCGGCGAAGGCGCGGCTGGATCTGATCTATCAGCGCCGCCAGAGCATGTGTTTCGACTTCGATCTGGTGTTTCAGACCATTGGCAATATCTTCCGCCGGGGGTAGATGCGTATGGAACGATTCCCGCATAGCCTGCGCAGCCGGACCGGTGGCGGGCTGGCGGGACACCGGGGGCTGCCCGGCGGTTTTCCGCCGCTGCCCGTTTTGCGGCACAGGGAAAACCGGTTATGATAGGAACTGTGTTTAATAGGCGGCGCAGCGGATTTTCAGCGCCTGAAGCCATATTTGATTCAGGGTTTTTCTGCTATCCGGCAGGGGAAGCGCTGGCCGGACGGGCAAATGGATACAACAGGACAAAAATGCGGGCATTCGAGGGCAGGAAAGCATGTATAATCTGATCAGTGCGCTGTCGCGCCGGCAGAAATCCTACGTCTTCCTGGCGGCAGACCTGGCACTGCTGCCGCTGGCGCTGCTGTTCACCCTGGAGGTGCAGCCGCTGCCGGACCCGGCGCTTGCCACCCTGCTGTCGCTGATGCCGGTGCTGCCTTATGTGCTGGCCGCCGCCGCCGTGCTGGCGCTGTGGCTGGGGCTGCCGCATGTGCAGCTCAACGCCTATGAGCGCCACGCCGCGGTGCAAAGCGCGTTTCTGGCGGGCGGCACGGCGCTGGCGCTGGCGCTGCTGACGGCCGTCTTCGGCCCGGCCCTGCCGCCCGGCACCCATGTGGTGTTTGCGATCTGCTATTTCCTGTCCATGGTGGTGGCGCGCGCGGCGATGCTGCAGCTGGTGCTGATGATCTACCGCCGCGCCAATCCGCGCTGCCGGGTGCTGATCTACGGGGCCGGCAATACCGGCACCCAGCTGGCGCAGGCGCTGAAGGCGCATGACGGCATCGATCCGGTCGCCTTTGCCGATGACAACTCCTCGCTGCAGGGGCTGACCCTGGTCGGGCTGCCGGTGTTTTCTCCGGCCCGGATCGCCGAGATCGTGCAGGCGCGCCAGATCCGCCGGGTGCTCCTGGCGATGCCGTCGCAAAGCCAGCCGCGCCAGGCGCAGATCACCCAGCGGCTGCAGCAGCTGGGGCTGGAAGTTCAGTCGCTGCCCTCCTTTGCCCAGCTGATCGGCGAGGAGGCGCTGGTCGACAAGCTGACGCCGGTGGCGCCGCAGGCCTTCCTGGGCCGCGCCGCCCGCGATGTGCCGCTGAAAGAAGCGGCGGGCTCTTACCAGGGCAAATCGGTTCTGGTCTCCGGCGCCGGCGGCTCGATCGGCTCGGAACTGTGCCGCCAGGTGCTGGCCTGCCGGCCCGCGAAACTGGTGCTGTTCGAACTGAGCGAACTGGCGCTTTACACCGTGCATCAGGAGCTTGGCCCGCTGGCCGAGGCGGCAGGCATCGAGCTGGTGCCGGTGCTGGGCTCGGTCACCGACCCGCGCCAGGTGCGGATGGTGCTGAACCGGCACGGGGTGCAGGTGCTGCTGCACGCCGCCGCCTACAAGCATGTGCCGCTGGTCGAGGCCAACCCGCTGCCGGGCCTGGCCAACAACGTCTTCGGCACCCAGACCCTGGCGCGCGCCGCCGCCCGCGCAGGGGTCGAGCGCTTTATCCTGATTTCGTCGGACAAGGCGGTCAATCCGGCCAATGTGATGGGCGCCTCCAAGCGGCTGGCAGAGCTGATCGTGCAGGACCTGGCCACCCGCCACGGGCAGAAACACGGGCAGAAAACCGTGTTCACCATGGTGCGCTTCGGCAATGTGCTGGGCTCCAGCGGCTCGGTGGTGCCCCTGTTTCAGGAGCAGATCAGCCGCGGCGGCCCGGTCACCGTGACCGACCCGAATGTGAAGCGTTTCTTCATGACCATCAGCGAGGCGGTGCAGCTGGTCCTGCAGGCGGGCGACATGGCCCAGGGCGGCGAGGTCTTTGTGCTGGACATGGGCGCGCCGGTGCCGATCCTGCAGCTGGCCCGCCAGGTGATCGAAAGCGCCGGCCATTCCGTGCGCGACGCGGACAACCCGGACGGCGATATCGCCATCGAGATCATCGGGCTGCGCCCCGGCGAGAAGATGGAAGAGGAGCTGACCCTGACCGAGGAGCTGGTCCATACCCGCCACCAGAAGATCTTCTGCGCCCGCGAAACCGTGCTGTCGGAGATCGAGGTGGCCGGCTTCCTGCGCAGCCTGCGCCAGGCGGTGGCGTCCGGCGACGAGGCGGCGGCGCGGCGGGTCATCCAGCGCTGGGTCGAGGGCTATTGCCAGCCGCCGGAAGCGGGCCGCAAGAGCTCCTGAGCCTGTAACCCCCAAGGACAGAGCCGCAGATCCGGCCCGGGATGTGCCCCAGGCCCGGCCTTGGTGCGGCCTTGGTGCGGCCCTGCGGCTGCACTGGCGGCGAAACTGCCGCTGCCGGGGCACGCGGCAATTGATCCGGCCCGGCCATCCATGCTCTAAGCGGGGCAGCAGATGAGAAGGCCGGGGCAGCGAGACCCGGCACAGGCAGTTCCAAAAGGCAGGTTTCCCGTGAGCGCGATCAAGACCCTTCTGCACTGGACCGTGCGCAGGACCGCGCCGCTGGCCGGCTCTCTGGCCAAACCGCTGGCCGCCCCGGCGGCGGCGGCGCTGTGCCTGGCGGCGCAGCCGGGCCTGGCGCTGGGGCCGGAGATCACCCGCGCAGGCCATGGCGCCGCGCCGGGTACTGAGGCGGCGGCGCCGCGGCTGAAACCGCTGCCGCCGCCCAGCCTCAACTTCTATGGCAGCCCCGGCCTCATCGACATGCCAAGCGCCGAAATGCTGCCCGACGGCCAGTATGCGGTCACCTATTCCTGGTTCGGCGGCACCTCGCGCTACAACATCACCTTCCAGGCGCTGCCCTGGCTCAGCGCCTCGTTCCGCTACAACGGCATCCAGGATCTGGGCCTGTTCGGCTTTGACACCTATTACGACCGCGGCTTCGACGTGCGCGCCCGGCTGTGGCGCGAGCGGCGCTGGCTGCCGGAGGTCACCCTGGGGCTGCAGGATTTTGCCGGCACCGGGGTCTATGCGGCGGAATATTTCGCCGCCACCAAACGGTTCGAGGCCGCCGCCCTGGGCTGGGGCCGCGCGCCGGGGCGGCTGAAGCTCACCGCGGGGCTTGGCTGGGGGCGGCTGGGCAGCCACGGCGCCATCGGCGCGACCGGCGGCACCCGTCCCTCCTTTGTCGGCGGCAGCACCGGCGGCAAGCTGGCCACCGACCAGTGGTTCCGCGGCGATGTGGCGCCCTTTGCCGGCTTTGAATGGCAGCCCGATGCGCGCTGGAGCCTGAAGGCGGAATATTCCACCGATGCCTATGAGACCGAAACCGAGGTCTCCGATGTGTTCGAGCGCAAATCCTCGCTCAACTACGGGGTGGAGTACCAGTATTCCGACCGGCTGCGCCTGGGCGCCTATTACCTCTACGGCTCGGAGATCGGCTTTACCGCGCAGATCCAGCTCAACCCGAACCAGCCGCCGACCCCGATGGCAGTGCCGGCGCCGCAGCCCGTCATCCCGCGCAGCCAATGGGCCACCCAGGACAGCCACTGGCGCCAGGACTGGGCCGCCAGCCAGAGCAAGCAGCGCCAGATCCGCGACCTGGCGGCCGAGGCGCTGAAGGCCGACGGGCTGGTGCTGGAGGCGATCACCCTCACCGGCACGGCCGCCGAGCTGCGCTACCGCAACCCCCGCTACCGCTCGGCGGGGCAGGCGGCGGGCCGCGCCGCCCGCGCCCTGGCGCAGACGCTGCCGCCCTCGGTGGAAACCTTCCGCCTGGTGCCGGTGCGCCGCGGCCTCGGCCTTGCGGCGATCGAGATCCGCCGCTCGGACCTGGAGGCGCTGGAGTTCGATCCGGAGGCTGCGGATGCGCTCTATGCCGCGGCCGGGGTGCAGGATGCCGGGCCGCTGCCGGAAGACGCGATCTTCTCGGGCGAGCTGTACCCGGCCTTTGCCACCTCCGTCAGCCCCTACACCAAACCGGCCTATTTCGACCCGGAGCAGCCGTTCCGGCTGGATGCGGGGGTTGATTTCGCCGCCTCCTATGCGCCTGCGCCGGGCTGGCACATCGCCGGCACCATCCGCCAGCGGGTCCTGGGCAACGTGAAGAACGGCCGCGCCTCCAATTCGGTGCTGCCGCATGTGCGCACCGACCAGGTGGAATACGCGCAGTTCGGCACCACCCTGGAAAACCTCTACGTGAGCCGCCTGTGGAAACCGGGCCGCAACCTCTATGCCCGCGCGACCACGGGCCTGTTCGAAAGCATGTACGGCGGCGTCTCGGGCGAGATGCTGTGGAAGCCGGTGAACAGCCGCCTCGGCCTGGGGCTGGAGGCCAATTACGTGGTGCAGCGCGACTTCGACCAGCGCTTCGGCTTCCGCGACTACCGCACCTTCACCGGCCATGCCTCGGCCTATTACGAGCTGCCCAAGGGCTACCTGATGCAGGTCGATGCCGGCCGCTACCTGGCGGGCGATTACGGCGGCACCTTCAGCCTCAGCCGCGAGTTCGACAACGGCTTCATGGTCGGCGGCTTCTTTACCCTCACCAATGTCTCCTCCGAGGACTTCGGCGAGGGCTCCTTTGACAAGGGCTTCCGCTTCCGCATCCCGGTGGACTGGCTGCTGGGCAAGCCGTCGCGGTCGGGCTTCGGGCTGACCATCCGCCCGACCCAGCGCGATGGCGGCCAGCGGGTGTCGGTGCCGGACCAGCTCTATGGGTCGGTGCGCGAGGCCCACCGCAAGAGCCTGGAAGACCAGCGCGCGAGGTTCTGGGAATGAGCATGATCCGTTTCACCGCCGCCGCCCTGGCCGCCGCCGCGCTGCTGCTGGCGGGCTGCAGCAGGGGGCCGGAAAAGGCCCCGGCAGAGCTGGAGGTGGTGCAGGCGGTGGGGGATCTGATCGGCCGCCGCCGCAATCCGCCGCCGCCGCCGGCCGGGCTGACCCGGGCGCTGCTGGACCAGCAGCCCCAGGCCTATATCGAGGTCACCATCGAGAACCGCGGCGCCACGGCCTATCTGACCCGCGCCCTGGAGCGCCGCGACAGCCATCCCGGGCAGATCGAGGTCTGGCGCACCCAGGACAATGTCTCGCTCGCCTTCCGGCAGGGCATGGTGATTGCCACCCGCGGCCTGGGCGGCGGGCTGTTGTCGGCGCAGGTGCCGGCCGCAGACGGGGTGGCGGGCCCGGCGCGGGGCGGCGCCCGGCGCTATACGGTGCGGGCCAACGGCAACGGCCAGGCGGCGCTGAACATGGCCTGCAGCCTGCACGACCTGGGCCCGGCGCCGGTGGAGATCGTCGAAATCACCCATCCCGCCCGCCATCTGCAGGAGCGCTGCGACGGCAGCGGCGGGGCGGTGGTCAACGATTACTGGGTTGATTCCCGCCCCGGCCGCTCCCGGGTCTGGCAGTCGCGGCAATGGGCCGGGCCGGAGACGGGTTATGTGAAAATCCGCCAGCTGCGGCGCTGAGCCGCCGCCTTTTTCCGCCCTGCTGCCGCGGCTTTGCGGCAACGGGCGGAAAAAATCCGCAACGCAAACCGGATTTCAAGAGTTTTGCAGCTATTCCATGCGTTGAAATGGGCAACCGCCTCCCATAAGGTCGCCTCAACGCACCTTTCCACAGTTCTCCAAAGGAGTTTGAAAATGAAAAATCTTCTGACTGCCCTGACCCTGGCCGCGCTGGCTTCGGCCACCGCCGTTTCGGCCCAGCAGGTTCCCTCCCCGGCACCGGGCGCAGGCTCCGGCAACAGCATGGGCGCAGGCGCCTCGGCTCAGAACGGCTTTGCCCTGGGCGGTCTGAGCGCAGGCGCCGTGGCCGGCGTCGTGGCGGGCCTGGTTGTGCTGGGCGTGGTTGCCAACGATGACGACGAAGTCGGCACCACCACCACCACCACCACCACCAACTAAGCGCTTTGCCGCGCCGCAGGCGCGGGCATGGTTTTACGGAAACGGGCCCCTTTCGGGGCCCGTTTTCTGTTGTCCGCGGGCCCCGGCAAAACCGGGGGCTTTTCGCAACCCGGAATAGAATATGCGCGGCGCCGGGAATTAATCCCGTAATAGGGATTATGTTTCTTTTTCGCCTGCCGGCCGCCCCGGCACGGCCCGCCCCCGGCCAAACCACGGGGCGTCTGGCCGGAAACCGCAGCGGATGCGGCGGCTTTTCTTGCCGGGGAAAGATTGATCATGGATAGTTTCAAGATAGCTGAACACTGTGTTTGGAGAGCGCTTGATGATTTATCCTGTTATTCTGTGCGGCGGTTCGGGGACGCGGCTTTGGCCCAGTTCGCGGCGGGCTTTTCCAAAGCAGTTTGCCGCCTTTGCAGGCAAGCAAAGCCTTTTTCAGCATGCGCTCTCCCGTCTGAGCGGCCCGGAGTTTGATGCTCCGGTGTTCGTCACCAACGAGGAGTTCCGCTTTCTGGTGGAAGACCAGGCGGCGGCCTTGGGGCTGCTGGACGGGCGCATCATCCTGGAGCCGGCCATGCGCAACACCGCCCCGGCGGTTCTGACGGCGGCACTGACCCTCAAGGACCAGCCCGGGGCCCTGATGCTGGTGGCGCCGTCTGACCACATGATCCGGGACACGGACGGGTTTCTCGCCTCGGTGGCGGTGGCGGCAAAGGCGGCGCAGGAGGGCGTGCTGGTCACCTTCGGGGTGACGCCGGAGCGCCCCGAGACGGGCTTTGGCTACCTCAAGCTGGCGGAGCCGGCCGCCGCCGGGCAGGCTGTTGCGCTGTCGGGCTTCCTGGAAAAGCCGGACCGGCAGACGGCCGCCGGACTGCTGGAGCAGGACAACGTCCTGTGGAACGCCGGGATGTTCCTGTTCCGGGTCTGCGACATCCTGGAGGCCTACAGGCTGCACGCCCCGCATATGCTGGCGCTGTGCGATGCGGCGCTGGCGCAGGGGGAAGAGGACCTGGGGTTCTTCCGGCTGGGCGCCGGCCCCTACGAGGAGATCGGGGCGGTCTCGATCGATGATGCGATCATCAGCAAGGCCAAAAACGTCGTGGCGGTGCCGCTGGCCTCTGACTGGTCCGACCTGGGCAGCTGGGATTCCCTGCATGCGGTCTCGGCAGAGGGGCCGGACCGCCTGTCGGAGACCGGCCCGGTGACGGCGATCGGCTGCGAAAACACACTGCTGCGGAGTGAAGAGGACAATATCCGGCTGGTCGGGCTGGGCCTGAAGAACATCGTGGCGGTGGCCATGCGGGATGCGGTTCTGGTCGCCAGCCTGGACCACGCCCAGGACGTCAAGACAGCGGTGGCGGCGCTGCGGGAAAGCGGGGTGCCGCAGGCCGAGGACTATCCCCGGTTCCACCGGCCGTGGGGGTGGTATGAAACCCTGTGCCTGGGCGAGCGGTTCCAGGTCAAGCGGATCATGGTCAAGCCGGGCGGCATCCTGAGCCTGCAAAGCCATGTGCACCGCTCGGAGCATTGGATCGTGGTGGCCGGCACCGCGCAGGTGACCGTGGGCGAGACGGTTCAGCTTCTGTCGGAGAACCAGTCGGTCTATGTGCCCTTGGGGGCCGTCCACCGGATGGAAAACACCGGCAAAGTCCCGATGTACCTGATTGAGGTGCAGACCGGCGCCTATCTGGGCGAAGACGATATCGTCCGCTATGAGGATGTCTATAACCGGAACTAGCCGCGGCCGGACCGGCGGCGGGCGCACGGCGGGGGCGCTGGATGTTGCAATCCCAATACAGGGGAAAACTAATCCCGTCCGGGGGCCGCTTTTCTGCGGCCTGCAGCCCGCAAAGCGGTACACAGTCCAAAAGGCCGTCCGAAGGGCCGGCCAGGCAAAGACAAAAGCAAGGTTGAGGCACTGGTGAAACGGCATTTGGTCACTCGCGGCATTCTGGCAGGTGCGGTTCACGTTTGCTGGATGCTGCCCGTTGCGGCCCAGGACAGCGGCACGGAAATGGTGTTCGGCTTCAGCCAGGGCCTGGAAACCAGCGACAACCTGGAGCTGGACCCGGTCAGCCAGGGCAGCACGACCTTTGCCTCGACCGGGCTGTCTTTCGAGCTGATCAAGCAAACCCCGCTGGACCGCTTCGGGCTGCTCGCTTCGGGCGTGCTGCGGGGCGTGAGCGGGCCGGGCGCGGACTCCGGGCTGGACAATCAGGCTCTTGAGCTGAGCTACGGCCGCCAGGGCGCGGATGCGGCGTTCGAGGCCACTGCCGGATACTTGCAGACAAACATCGAGTTCCTGGAGCCGCTGGACGGCATTATCGGGGACGATGGCGAAATCGACCTGCCGCCGGATGCGGATGAGCTCAGCGGCACGGGCAACCGCGAGCGCTATGCCGCGGGGGTGGCGCTGGAGCTGGGCCGCGAGGCGCCTGCCGGGGCATCGTTCCGCGCGGATTACGTGGCGTTCCGGTACTCGGACACCACCGACCCGGAGCTGTTTGACAACGACCTGAGCGAGGCGGAGTCCGAGGTGCGCTTCCGCCTTTCGCCGGTGGCGGTTGCCCGGCTGGGGCTGGGCTACCGGCTGTATGAAGCGGAAGATGCCGAACAGACCCGGCGCGACACATCGCGCGGCTATGCCGGGCTGAGTGTGGAGGTGAGCCCGGTTCTGCGGCTGGACGCGGATCTCGGCTATGCCTCGATCGACACCCGGGAGTTTGGCGTCACCGAGAAAAGCAGCGGCGTGGAAGCGCTGCTGCGCCTTGAGCGGGATATGCCCAACGGCACCGTGACCGCGGAAGCGGAACAGTATGTCACCGACGACGGCACCATCCGCACCATCACTGCCGGCCGCAGCCTTGAGCTGCCCAGCGGCGCGCTGTCAGCCACGCTGGGGGCGGCGGATTCCGACACCGGCCAATCGGAAATCATCGGCTCGCTCAGCTGGAGCCAGGAGCTGCCCAGCGGCGGCATCAATGCGCAGCTGCAGCGCTGGGTCGATTTCGACGAGGACGACGGCAATGTGCTGCGGACCGCGCTGCTGCTCGACTACAACCACGAGATCAACGGCCTCTCCAGCATCGGCCTCAAGGCGGGCTACACCGTCTCCGACGAGGCCGGCGGCAGCACTGACCGGGCCAGCTTCACGGCCGAGTACAGATATGCGCTGACGCAGGACTGGTCGCTGAACACGGGATACCGCTACCGCATGCGGGAAGACCTTGCGGAGCAGCGGGCCCAGTCGCATGCCGTCTTTGTCTCGATCGGGCGGGAGTTCAGGGTGCGGCGCTAAGCGCCCGCGCGCCCTGCCCGCCTTCCGGAGCCTCAGCGCGGCGGCCCGGCCGCCCATCCGCTTGCCAGGCCGCAAAACCGGACCATATTCAAGCTTCGGCGGCCGGATGCCCTCATAACCTGACCGGCAATATGACCCCGGCGGGCCGGTGAATTCATTGGGGCCATCTGCGGCCCGGCGGCTGGGAATGGCCTGCGGCCCGAATGCCCGGGACCGCTTCCGTCCCGGCTCTCAGGGGCGGCCAGAACAATATTTGACGGAGGATGCCCGCTTCAGAAAACCTTCTCCGGTATACGGGCTGATCTTGCTGGCGTCGTGTTTTCTGCGGCCGCGGCCTTTCTTGAACCATATTTACGGAAAGTCGAAAGATGACAAAACAGGCGGGGCCGGTGCTGCTTTATATCGCGTCTTTTCCCTATTCAGGCTCAACGATTTTCTCCATCGCGCTGGGAAACAGCCCGGGATTTCTGAATATTGGAGAGGCCAACTATCTCGAAAACGACTGGAAAGACGAAAAGCCCTGCTATTGCCGGGAGACGCTTGCGGCCTGCCCGTTCTGGAGTGAGGTGAAGAAACTGACCGGTGCCGGTCCGGGCGCCGCAGGCCCGTCGCTGCAACTGGAGGATCACGCGGCCTTGCGGTTCCTGGACAGCCGGGACCTGCCGCTCCACAAACGGTTTCTGGTCAGCCTGGGGGTGCCGCTGACTGTTGTTTTCCGGCAGGAGGATCTTAGGGATTATGCCAGCCGCACGGCATCCTTCATAAGGTCTCTGTCGCACGCCTTTGGGGCCTGTGCGATTGTTGATGCGTCAAAAAACCTGCGGCGGCTTGAAGTCCTCCGGCAGTACTCAAACCTCGATATCAAGGTGATTGTGCTTAAGCGGGAGGCGCAGGACCTGCTGGCGTCCCGTCTTAAAAGGGCGAAAAGACGCAATCCGGGGTATTCCCCCTTAATGGCCCCCGTTTATTTGCTTTGGGTTTTGTATCACCGGTTTGCGATCAGGAGAGTGACGCGCAAGATGCGGGATGAGGAGTGCCTGGAGGTCAGCTATGAAGAATTGTGCGGCACTCCGCAGGCCTTGGAGCGCCGCATCGGGAGATGGCTCGGGACGCCCGTCGATTTCGGGATCAGCGGCGAGAACGTCATTGATACGTCAAACTCCCACATCTTCACTGGCAATGTCCGGATCACGAAATTCGAGGAAGGCGGCAAGGGCATCCGGCTCAGAAAGGCGGCGTCATCGGTGCCTGGATTCGGCAGGCTGGAGCGGGTGGTGCTGGCGGTGTCCAGGCGGATCGAAATCTAGCCGCCGGCTGGAATTCTCCTGTCCGCGGGCCGCCGGTCTTCCGGAAAACAAAAAATCCCCGGTCCCATCCCGGGAGCGGCCTGCCTCCTGGTTCCCTCCCGGGATTTGCGCGGGCCTGTGCCTGATTTCCGTCCCGGCGCCCATGGAGGCGTAAAGCGCTAGTCAGAAAAATTGCGCCAGTTGAATGCACTTGGCATGAGCGCCTTTGTGCCGGAGTGAACCCTTGGCGCGCCGGTGGTCTTGATGTCGCCGCCCACATTGGTGCCGGAGAGGCTGAGCCCTGAGACCTGCATGAAGCGCAGCTCGCTGACTTTGCCGAGCAGGGAGATCCCCTCCCAGGTGATGTCGTAGCCGTCCTTGATCAGGAAGGCCCGGCCCCCTTGCGGGGCGGTGCTTTCAAAGATCGTGTTGCTGATGCGGATGCCGTGCGGCATCGCCTGCGCGTTGCTTGCGTTCAGCAGGCCGGTCCTGTCGACCGCGCTGACCACGATGCCGTTGGGGTTGTTGATGAACTGGCTGCCGTCAACGGTGATGTTGGTGTTCCACTTTTCCGGGTTGAAATCGGTGCTGTCGTGAAACGAGCTCTTGAGGTCGAAGCCGCTGACGCCGTTGTTGTAGAACACGCAATCCAGCACCTTGCCGTTGCGGAACCCGCCGGCGGTGTCCAGGCCGTCGCGGGCGTTGCTCTCGAAGAAGCTGCCGGTCACCGTCATGTTGGACGGCCCGTCACCGGACGCGGTGCTCTCGGTCTTGATGCCGTCGCCCAGCGATTTGCGGAAATGGCTGCCTGAAATCGTGGCGCCGTCCCCGGCCACGATGCGCAGCTGGTAGAAGCCGCCCTCGAACAGGCTGCTGTCGACAGTGAGGCCGTTGCTGCCCTGCACATCGATATGCATCGACACATTGCCCGAGAACGTGCTGTCCTTGACGGTGACCCCATCGCCTGCGACGAGCAGAAGCCGCTTTTTGTGGTAGTCCTGGCCCGCAGCGGGAAGGATCCCGTCGTAGCTTGTTTCCGGCGCGTTCACCACGTCGAAAGTCACATTGTCCACGGTCGCCCCGTTGGACAGGATGAACAGCGGCGAGGAATCGGCGGCCGAGGCGGTGCGCACATCCAGCCCCGCGCCGTCTTTGGCGGTGAGGGTGAAATTCTCCGGCAGCCGCAGGCGCGACCCCGAGATCCTGTAGGTGTCCTCAAGAACCAGCGTGTCGCCGGCCTTGAACGTGTTGTTTGACAGCAGGTCCGCAAACGCGCCGGAGATATCCTGACCCGCAGACCAGCCGAAGCCGGAGGAGTACCAGGGCGGCGCGCGGTGCTCCTTGGCCCAAAGATCCGCAGCGAACCCGCCTGATACCGACAGCAGGCCTGCAATGCTGCTCACGCGCAGGAGTTCATCAACAGAGATCAAGCGCCCTTCCTTCCTGCCCCTCGCGGTTCGGCAACGGCCTTCAAGATACTAAACAACGCAAAATGAGGCAATGTGAGCCGGCACGCGCCCAAAGGGCGCAACCGCCCGCTGCGCTGTCCTGACCGCACATCCGGCAGCCCGGGCGCGGAGCGCGCGGCCAGGCCAGTGCCGCCCCGCGGCTCAGGCCTGCAGGATGTCCTCGAGCCGGGCCGCCAGACGGGCAACGCCGTAATGCTGTTCTGCACGCGCCCGCCCGGCCCGCCCGAAACGGGCCCTCAGGTCCGCGTCACCGGCCAGGGTCTCAATGGCGCGCACCCAGTCTTCCTCGGACTGGCACAGGAAACCGGTCTCTGCATCAAGGACGGTCTCGGCATTGGCGCCCACCCCGCTGGCCACGACCGGCAGGCCGCTGGCCATGTACTCCAGGGCCTTGAACGCGCATTTGTATGCGTTGAAGGGGTCCTGCGACAGCGGGTAGAGGCCGATGTCGAAGGGGGCGATTGCATCGGCCACGGCTCCGGGGTCCGACCATGGGATCTGGTCGATGAAGTCGAGTGCCACGCCCTCGATGCCCGCGAAGGCCTGGTACAGCTCCTGCACCCCGCAGGCGCCCACGATCCGGAAGGTGACGGGGCGCCGGGCGCCGATCCGCTGCAAGGGATTTCGCAGGATCCGGATCAAGTCATCGGCGTAATGCGCGCCGTTGCCGATCCAGCCGAGGCAGATCCTGTCTGCGGGCGTGTGGGTTTTGACGCGGTAATTTTCCAGCAGCACGCCGGAGGGCACCAGGTGCACGGCGCTTTGGTGCGGCCGCGCAAGCCGGGCCAGCGCCCCGCTGCCCGCCAGCACGCCGCTGGACAGGGCCATCATCCTGCCGGCCCGCTGCATCGTGGCGCTGGCCCGGGTGCGGCTTGGCGCATCGTCGATGTCAAAGAACACCTTCTTGCCCAGCCGCCGCAGAATGCGGGCGGCCAGCAGGTCGTAGCGGCCGTATTTCTTCTGGAAGATAACCGCATCGGCACTCCGGGCGGCCGCCAGCAGGGACAGATACTGCAGACGGTGATCAATGTGCCGGATCCGCACCGCATGGCCCCGGGCCTGCAGCGCTTCGGCGACCCAGTAGCCCCTGACCCGTGAACTGGCCTTGTCCTCCCGCCCCAGAAGAACCCAGAGAATGTTCAGGGCGGCCCCCGGACGGTTGCGCAGCTTCGCCTCTGCCGCCCCTGCCCCCTGCGGCGGCTCTGTGTCCCGCAGCCCGTCAGCCATGCGCCGCCCCCGGGGCCTGGAGCACGCTTTGATAGAGCGCGGCATAGCCCTGGCACATGGCCTGCAAGGAATAGCGCTGCACCGCGTGGCGCCGGGCTGCCTCTCCCAGCCGGGCCCGCAAGGCGCCGTCCGCGATCAGGCGCGCCATGGCTGCGGACAGCCCTTCGGCGCTGCCATCCGCCACCAGCAAGCCGTTTTCCCCGTCCTCCACGATTTCGGCCGGCCCCATGGTGCCTGCGGCAATTGCCGGGTTGCCGCAGGCCATCGCCTCGGCAACGGCCAGGCCGAACGCTTCGTCCAGCGCCGCATGCACATAGATGTCGGACACGGCGGCCCAGGCGGCCACATCGTCCCGCCTGCCCGGCAGGATGACCTTGCCGTCCAGGCCGCAGTCCGCCGCCAGCTGTTCCAGCCGGGGCCTCTCGCTGCCTTCGCCCAGAATGACCAGCCGGGCATTGCCGGGCCGGTCCGGGATGTCCGCAAAGGCCTTGATGATGCTGCCGTGGCGCTTGCGCGCCACCAGCGAGCCGACGGAGATCAGCACGATCCAGCCGTCCTCCAGGCCAAGCTGCTGCCGCAGCGCTGCCCGGCGGCCGGCCGGGCACGGCGTGAACTTGTCCACGTCGATACCGTTCCAGACAATCGAAATGCGCGCGTCCGGAACCCCCCAGCGGCTTTGGATATAGCGTTTGGAGGTCCGGCTCACAGCGGCCCAGCGGTCAATCCACCAGATCCTTCCGGTCAGGATGTTGCGCAGCCGGGCCAGGGCCTGCGGCCGCTTCGGCCGGCCTCTGGCAAGGGTTCCGAAATGCTGGGTGCGCACGATCCGGAAGCCGGACAGCCGGGCCAGCATGCAAAGCCAGGCGGATTTGCGGCTGTGGACATGCAGCAGCCGGAAGCCGTCCCGCTTGAGGCTCTGCAGGGCGCGGGCCAGTTCAGCCGGTGACGCCGCCAAGGTGATTGCGCCCTGGCTGACCAGCCCGGAAAACCGCGCATCCAGGTCGCTCCCGCCGGTGAAAATGCCGCGGCACTCCACCCCGTCCGCGGTCATCAGATCATAGACGACCTGGGTCACGCCGACGCCGGGGCGGGCATTGTCCACTATGTGGCAGATCTTCAGCACCGCAGGCTGCCGGGTCCGCTAGCTGTAATAGCCCGCGTAATGCTGTTTATAGATGAACTCATTGTCCGCGTATCTCCGGGCTTTGGATTGGGACACCAGGCTCAGCACGCAACCGGCCACCGGGCTGTTCACGGAGCGCAGCTCGCGCAGCCCCTCCCGCACGGCATTCTTGGAGGTGCGGTTCCAATGCACCATATAGACGACGGAATCCGCCATCCTGGACAGCAGCCGGGCATCCGCCGCCACCAGCACAGGCGGCGCATCAAGAATGACCAGCTTGTACCGCTCGCGCAGTTCGGCAATCATCTGGGAGAACCGGGGCGAGGACAAAATGTCTGCCGGGCTCTCGTGGAAATGCTCTTTTTTCCCGGCCGCCAGAATATGCAGCCCGGACTCCGGGTGCACCGCCAGCGCTTCTTCCAGGCTGCAGTCATTGCGCAGGTAGCTGACCAGCCCGGTGCTTGCGGCCTTGGAGGGAACCAGCCTCGGGAATTTCGAATAGATCCGGGCATTGGAGGAATCGCGCAGGTCGCAGCTGACCAGAATGGTGTCATGCTCCGTGTGCTGGCTGGCCAAAGCGGTCAGGAACGAGGTGACGCTTTTGCCTTCGCCCGGCACCGAGGAGGTCAGCATGACCACCTGCGGCTGGTTGTCCGGATCGCTGTACAGAAGGCTTGTCCGCAGGTTGCGGATGCTTTCGGCCAGCAGGCATTTCGGGCGGGTCACGAATTCCCGCGCGCGTTTCTGCAGGCTTTTGCGCCTGCCGGTCAGCGGCAGCGACGTCAGGACGGGATAATGGGTGATTTCCGCCAGGTCATTCGGATCGCGGACCGAATTGTTCATCCGCTCGCGCAGCAGCAGGAACAGCGCGCAGAGGAACAGAGCGCCGGCGCTGGACGCCAGCAGGACGCGGTTGCTGGCCTGCCGGTCCGGGTATGAAGGCGGTTCGGCCCGCGACAGGACACGGGCATCGGCGGACTGCATGTTGGCCTGTTCGGAAATTTCCTTCTGACGCACCACGAAGGTTTGCAGCAATGTCTGGTTGGCGAGCACCTCGCGCTCGAGGCGGGAGATGAAAAGCTCGTCCGCGGTCCGTTCGATCGAGGTGATTTCCAGTTCCCGGACCATCTGCTCCAGCTGCTGCTCCCGCTGTTCCAGGGACTCGACCTCGAACTCAAGCGCGGCGACGATATAGGCGGCCTCCTCGCGGATGCTCTGCTGGGCCTGCCCGAGCAAGGCCGCGCTGCGCACGCTGGACGGCGTCACGACGCTGCCGCTGATGGCGCGCTCTTGCGCAATGGTTTCCCGGATATCCATCTCCCGCTTGCGGAAGTCGGTGATCAGTTCAGATTCCCGGAATTCCGTGACGCTCCAGAGATCCGTCCCGTCCGCCAGCGCGGCTGCGGCCCGTTCAAAGCGGGCGCGGGATCCGGACAGGCGCAGCCGGACGGCGGCAAGCTCCTGATTGTGCGCCGCAAGCTGAATGCCGGTCATTTCCGCGCTCTGCGCGCGCCGCCGGGCCAGGTCCAGGCGCGTGTTCTCCAGGTTCCGCTCGGATTCCACGACGCTTTGCCTGAGCTCCTTGATGCGGTTGTTCACAAGGTCGATGGCCGCAAGCACGTCCTGGTTTTTCGACACTTTCTGAAAGTCGATATATTCCTCGCTGATCGTGTTGGCGATCAGCGCGGCCTTGTCCGGGTCCGAAGAGTAATAGAACAGCTCGATCACCCCGGACCCGCTGATCACCTCGATCTCCAGGTTGTCGCGCAAATAGCTGATGGCGTCCCGCGCGGCCGATTTTTTCGCCTCCTCTGCTGTCTGGGCGGGTGCCGCGTCTGCGGCGGCATCCGTCTGCACTGCAAACCCCAGCTGCGCCAGCCGGCTGGAAACGGAGTCCGGCAGCGCCTCCAGCAGCCAGGCCGCGGCAGCGTCCCAGATCCTGCCGCTGTCCGGCGCCCCGCCGCTGTTCTGCCTGCCCGGCAGGATGGTGTCTTCGCCAAGCGCGCTGACAATATTGCCCAGGAGGGTGGTGGAGTTCAGGATTTCAACCTGGTTGCCGATCCCGGCCCCGGTGTCCGGCTTTACCAGCGCCTCTGAGATATCGACGATCTGCAGCCGCTCGGGCTCATAGAGGATGCTGGTCACCGCGCGGTAGACCGGCTCCTGCTGGCTGACATGCGCCAATCCGGCCAGAAATCCGGCACCCGCAAAGGCCGCCAGAAGCAGCTTTCCGCGCCAGAGAGCAAGCGCCATCTTGCGCATATCCAGCGTCTGGTCGCCCTCGCCGTCGTGCGGCAGGCTGTAGACGTCGTAGTCTGGCAAGGTTTCCTTGGGCCGGGCATGATCCCCAAACTCTGACCGTCTTGCGTACATGCACCAAAACCCCTTAACCGAAATCACACTTGGCCGCTCAGCGCGCGCTCCAGTGCATCCCTGAGAGCGCCATAAATGCCATCAATCCATAATTATGTGGCAAAGTCGACGGATTCCAAGTCCGGGCAAACCGGGGCGCGGCCGCAGGGCGTCAGCGGCGGTGCGGGCCGTCCCCGGCCATTCCGGCGGCCAAGACGGCGGGGCGGACGCTCTGCCCGGCAGCGCCGGACCCGGAATGGCGCCGCTGGCCTGCTGCAGAGATTTCGGGAACAAGCGGCGCGGGCGGGCCGGAGAGGGGCCGGAGAGGGGCCGGAAACCCGGCGGCTCAGGGCTGATGCCCGGCACATCTGGGCGCCGCCGCCTTGGGAAGGGCAGATAGTGTCTCCGATTGCGGTCAAATTGTCGATGCCTTGACCTGCCTTTTCCGGCGGCTTTCGGCCTTTGCGCGGTTCATTGCGGACGGCAAACGCGGAATTGGCCAAAAAAAGCCGGCTTTTTGACATCAAGCTGCTCCCGGCTTCCTGTTAACCCTTTTGCGCGATAGGCCGCGGCAAATTCAGCAGCACGCCGGCGTTCCGGCGGCGAGGGACAGAACTATCTGCAGCGCCCGGGAGATGTCCCGGTGCTTCAGGCCCGTTTCCAGGGCCCGTCCCCGGTGTGCGCTGTTACGAAATGTATGAGGGTCGGCCGCACCACTCGGCGGCTGATTGCAGTTAAAAGGAAGTCACATGACCGTTTGGCATTCGTCTGACCTCGGCTGGTCCGCGGGTCAGGATGTCTCCAGCGCGTTTGCGTCGCTGCTGTCGAGCAAGAAATTCAAGGCCGGCGACACGCTGGTTCTTGAGGATACCTACAAGATCTCGGGGGCGCACCTGCGGCTGCCGGAGAATTTCACCCTCACCGCCAAAGACGGCGCGGGGCTGGATGTGCGCACCACTTCGGCCACCGACACCTCGCCGCTGTTCCTCCTGTCCAAGGGGGTGACGGTCGATAACGTCACCTTCGACGTGGTGAACGCGCCGAAGACAAGCTACGACGGGATCCTTCCCGCTGCGGGCCAGGACTACCACAAGAAGCGGGTTCTGGTCGTCGAGGGCGATGGGGTCACCGTCAAGGACAGCGCCTTCTCGGGCAATGTGTCGATGCATATCGATGTGCAGGGCGGCAACGGCCTCACCGTCGACAGCAGCCTGTTCGAGGGCGGCTTCTACCAGCTGCGCGTCGTGGCCGGGGACGGCGCCACGATTTCGGGCAGCCATTTCCGCAAGTCGCTGGGCGACGGCATCAAGACCGAGAGCTCCTCGTCCGGTGACGGGCCGTCCAACATGACGGTGACCGGCAGCTTCTTCGAGAGCAACGCCCGCGACGGCCTGGACACCGCCGGCGGGTTCCGCAACGGCAAGGTCCTGGATTCCGTGTTCTACAACAACGGCGTCAGCGGCTTCGACCTCAAGAGCTCGTTTCACGACAGCACCGATTTCAACCCGGAAAAGTGGAACACCAACATCACCGTTGACGGCAGCCAGTTCATCAACAACCCCAACGGCATCGTGGTCAGCGCGGTCGACAGGACCGGCATGCTGAATGCAACCAACGCGAAGGCGATGCCGCACGGCATCCACATCAGCGACACGATCTTTGAAGCCACCGGCTCCAGCTCCGGGCGGGCGTTCCTGATCAAGGACGGCTATGACATCACCTGGGAAGGGATCTCCCTGCTCGGCAATGTCAGCGAGTACCGCTTCATGAACGCTTCCGGGCTCAGCCTATCGGGCACCAATGTCGGCGGCGATATCGAAACCACCGGCGCGCCGCGGAAGCTGTCCGTCAGCGAGCTGTGGTCCGGCTCCGCCGGCCCGGTTGCAGGCGGCGAGAGCGAAGGCGGCTCCGGCGGCAGCACAACACCTGCGCCCGAGCCCGAGCCTTCGCCTGAACCTGCGCCGGACGGCGACCTCAACCTGGTGACCGGCAACGCGCAGGACAACACCCTGCACGGCACGGCAGAGGCGGACATTATCAAGGGGCTCGACGGCCAGGACATGCTGGCTGGCTACGGCAGCCGGGACCGGCTCAGAGGCGGCAGGGACGAGGATACCGTCGACGGCGGCGGCGGCAGGGACAAGGTCTTTGGCGGCGGCGGAGCAGACACCGTCTATGGCGGCGGCGGAGCAGACGTTCTGAAGGGCGGCGGCGGCCAGGACCTCCTGGATGGCGGCAACGGCAACGACATGCTCAATGGCGGCAACGGCGCCGACCGGATCTCAGGCGGCGATGGCAGCGACACCTTTGTGTTCACCGCGCGTCACGGCCAGGACACGGTTCTGGATTTCACCTCCGGAACCGACATGATCGACCTGAGCGGGCTGGGCCAGAGCGCCAGCAGCTACAGCGATCTGGAGATCAGCAGCCAGGGCGGCAGCGCGCTGATCGACACCGGGGAAGGCACCATCCTGCTGCAGGGGGTTCAGGTGTCGGAACTCGGGGCAGGAGATTTCCTGTTCTGAGGCACCCGCCCTCAGGTTTGCCCGTCCGGCAGCTTTGAATTTGCGCAAGCAGATCCGGACGGGCCGCGATTTTCCTGCGCTGCGGAGGCCATGCCTTTGCAGCGCAGCCGCCATCCCTTGCCAGCGCCGCAGCGCTGCGGGCCCGGAAGCCGGTCAGAGCGGGCCCGGCGGCGGCCGCTTGCCCGCGATTTCCGAGAGCGCCTCGGCATAGGCGCGGATCACGATCTTCTCGTCAAACTGCCGCTCGACAAGCGCGCGCCCGGCGCTGCCCATCTTCTGCAGGATGTCCTGCGGCGCCCCGGCAATGCGCAGCATCGCCCGCTCAAGGTCGGAACTGTCGCGCGGCGCCACCAGAAAGCCGCTCTCCCCGTCGATCACCACCGTGCGGCAGCCGGCGGTATCCGTGGTGATGACCGGCCGCCCGCAGGCCCCGGCCTCCAGAAGCGCGCGCGGCGTCCCCTCGCGGTAATAGCTGGGCATGACCACGCAGGTTGCCTGCGCAAGAACCGGGCGGATGTCGCGCTGGCGGCCGAGGTATTCGATGATCCCCTCCTCCTCCCACTGCGACAGCACCGCCTCGGGGACCGCTGCCGGGCCCGGCGTTTCAAGGCCGCCGGCCAGCCTGAAGACAGCCTCGGGAAAGACCTTGCGCACCTGCCGCGCCGCTTCGGCGTATTCCCCGATCCCCTTCTCCCACAGCAGCCGGGCAACCAGCAGGAAGACAGGGGCCTGCGGCCGCCGGGGCACCGGGGAGGCGGTGAACCGCGCCAGGTCGACCCCGGACCCGGGCAGGATCCGCGCGGTGCCGGACGCAACCAGCCCGGACCGCAGAAACTGCTCCTGATCTTCGAGGTTCTGGAAAAAGACGATGGGAGCAGCCCGGAAGGCATGGCGGTACACCCGGGCCGCAAAAGCCGCCAAGGGGCCCTTGCCGGAAAATACAGACCCTAAACCGGTCACATTCGGGATGATCGGGGTGCCGGTCAGGCGCGCCGCCAGCCCGGCATAGAGGTTGTTCTTGATCGTATAGCTGAGGATGGCGTCAGGCCGCAAAGCCCGGATATGCCCGATCATCGCCCTGAGGCAGCCGGCCTCCCGCACCGGCGAGGTGCCGCGGCGGTCCATCTTCAGCTCCACATACCTGCAGCCGATCTCGCGGAGAATGGCCTCGGTGTAATCGTCGCGGGGCGCCAGCACGGTGATCTCGTGGCCGGCCGCCATCAGCGCCCGCAGCAGGCCGGAGCGGAAGTTCACCACGTTGAAGGAGGAATTGACGGTCACAACCAGCTTCATGGGATTTCCCGCCTCATGACACGGCATCACTGTAAATTCCGGCCATCGCGCGGGCGCAGCTTGACCAGCTGAATTGCCGGGCCCGGCGCCTGCCCTGCGCCGCCATGCGGGCGCGCAGCTCCTCGGAGCCGCAGACCTGCAGGATGGCGGCGGCCAGCGCTTCGGGATCCGAGGCATCGCACAGGCATCCTGCCTGGCCCGCCACCTCGGGCAGCGAGGTCCGGTCCGAGGCGACCACGGGGGTGCCGCTGGCCATGGCCTCAAGAACCGGCAGGCCGAAGCCTTCGAACAGCGACGGGTGCACGTAAAGATCCGCCGCCTGGTAGAGAGCCCGCAGCTCCGGATCGGACACGTAGCCCAGGCGGTGCACGCGGTTGCGCAGCGCCGGTGCGGCAAGCGCCCGGGCAATTTCGCCGCTGTCCCAGCCTGCGCCGCCGACCAGCACCAGATGGTGCGGGATGCTGCTGCCCAGAACCGTCATCGCCCGCAGCAGGCCGGCCAGGTTCTTGCGCGGGCTGGCAGCCCCTGCGGAGAGGATGAAGGGGACACCGGGCGGCAAGGCAAACCGGTGCAGCAGCGCCGGGTCCGCCGGGGTGAAAAACGCCTCCGAAACGCCTTCCAGCACAACCCGCAGCCGCGCCTCGACCCCCGGCCCTGCATACTCCCGCACGGTGTCGGCGGTGTATTGCGACACGCAGGCAATGACATCCGCCTGCCGCACCGCCTGGTCGAGGCTGCGCTGCATGACCCAGGGGCGGGTGTTGCGGAAGTAGTCCGGGCGGATCAAGGGGCCCAGGTCGTGAATGGTCACCACCAGAGGCTTCCGGGTGGCCACCGGATAGCCGAGGGAGACGGCGTGGACCACATCGACCGGCGCATCCAGGCAGGCCTCGAGGGACGGGCGCCCGAGAAACGTCCAGAGCAGCGAGGTGCCGCGGCGGCCAAGGCCTGTGAGCTGCAGCCCGGTCTCCTGCTGGCGCGCGGCAAGCGCCTCCGGCTCCAGCCCCGACCATCCGGCAACAGGGATGATCTCGGGCCCGCCAATGCCCCGCAGCGCCTCCAGCAGCTCCCGCGCATAGCGGGCCAGCCCATGCCCCTGCCGGTCGCCGAACTGATTGGCGAAACAGGCCACCCGCAGCCCCTGCCCGGGGATCATGCCTGCGCGTTCAATGGTTGCGGATTGCAAGAAATGTCCTCCCGAAGACGCTGTTCCAGCGGCGCCGGAGCCGGCCGCGGATCCCCGCGGGCAGAAACGCGCCCAGCAGGGCGGCCCAGGAATCCGCCGCAAACGGCCACAGCGCGATGGCAATCAGATACTGGCGGATGGCGGCCCCGCGTCGGCCCAGGTAATGGAACTGCACCCGCCCGGTGCGGCGGTGAAAGCCGGCCCGGGCCGCCAGCGGCAGCCACCAGGCGCGGCGCCGCCGCAGCGCCGCGTATTTGTCCAGGATCCGCTTGTGCGCGCGCAGCTCCCGCGCCGGATCCGAAACGGTCCGCGGCCCCGAATGCTGGCGCAGATCCACCAGAACCTCCGGAACACAGCCGATCGGGGCCAGCCGGGCCAGGCGTATCCACATGTCCCAGTCCTGCCGGGCGGCAAGCGCAAGATCGAATTTGCCGGCCTCGATCAGCAGCCGCCGCTCTGCAAGATAGGCCGAGGTCGGCGCCGTCACATCGCTGACCAGCAAGGCGTTCAGCAGGTCGCCTTCCGGGAAGGCATGGCGCGGCTCTGCGATCACCCGGCCGCTTTCGGCATCGGTTTCCCGCAGGCCGCAGTAGACCGCCCCGAACTCCGGGCGCGCTGCCAGCCGCGCCATCTGCTTTTCGATCTTTTGCGGATGCCACAGGTCGTCGCTGTCGAGGAAGGCAACAAACCGGCCGCGCGCCCTGTCTATGCCGCGGTTGCGGGCCGCATTGCCGCCCGCGTTCGGCTGTTTCTCGTAGACCACCGGCAGCGGCACCGTCTTTGCCCAGGCGCTGACCCGCGCCGCGGTGTCATCCTCCGACCCGTCGTCGATGACAATGATTTCCAGGCCGCGGAAGGTCTGCGCCTGCACGCTGTCCAGCGCCTCGCAAATCAGGTGCCCCCGGTTATACGTGGGCACCACCACCGAGACCTTTGGCGGCGCATCAGCCATTGCGGTCCGCCGCCGCCCAGGACACCTGCCGCTCCAGCTCCGCCCGCGAAATGCGGTTCTGCCGGTCCCACACCAGCGCATAGGCGCGGAAGACGGCGGTGGCCGAGTGCAGCGCCGAAATCAGCCCCGGGGTGCCGTCGAGAAACCCCTTCTTGTAAAAGTACTTCTTCAGGAACTCCTTGGCCGGCGCCCAAAGGATCTGCCAGCCGCGGATCTGCCGCTTGCTGTCCTCGACGTGCTTGACGGTCTCCTCCAGATAGGTGGAGCTCTTCTTCAGGCGCTTTTCGAAATTATGCTCGTTGAAGTGGATCATCTTGCCGCTGAGCTGGCCCACCCTTTGCGCGGGCGCATCCAGGTGGCAGGTCTCGTGGAACATGCCGCCGAAGCGGAACAAATCGCGCCGGGCCAGGTGGATCAGGTTCCAGTCCTGCCAGCCGCCGCCGTGCATCGGCCGGTGCATGAAATGATTGAGCCGCCGGAAGCGGTAGCCGTCCATCTGCTCGTCCTGGATCGCCGCGCGGATTTCGCCGGCCAGCTCGCGGGAGACCCGCTCGTCGATATCCATATGCAGCAGCCAGTCGCTGGCGGCGGCGTCGATCCCCTTGTTGCGCTGATCGCTGTAATATTCGCCGGGCTTGCGCGGCGACCGCAGAAACCGGACGGTGCCGCCCGCCGCCGCGCAGATCTCTTCGGTGCGGTCGGT
The DNA here is from genome assembly GCF_000473145.1 of Leisingera daeponensis DSM 23529. Lineage (NCBI taxonomy): Bacteria > Pseudomonadati > Pseudomonadota > Alphaproteobacteria > Rhodobacterales > Roseobacteraceae > Leisingera > Leisingera daeponensis. The sequence continues at coordinate 41,052 of NZ_AXBD01000006.1, forward strand.
CGAGCCGTCATCCACAATGATGATCTCATCGGCCCAGCCGATCAGGTTGGCCAGAAACCCGGGCAGGTCCTCTTCCTCGTTGTAGCTGATGGCCACAACGCCCAGGGTGACGGGGGCGCGCTCGAACGGGCTCATCGGGCCGCCTGGGCCAATCCGGCGTCCGGCCCGGACAGCAGGCCGTCAAAATAGCTGATGGTCTTGCTCAGCCCTTCTTCCAGCGCAACCGCAGGCGCCCAGTCCAGTTCGCGCTTGGCCAGCGAAATATCCGGGCGGCGCTGCATCGGATCATCCTGCGGCAGCGGCCGGTAGACGATCTCGGACTGCGAGCCGGTCATCTCCACGATCCGCTCCGCCAGCTCGCGGATGGTGATCTCGACCGGGTTTCCGAGGTTCATCGGGCCATGGCAGCCGGGTCCGGCCGCCATGAAGCGGACCAGCGCATCAACCAGGTCGCTGACATAGCAGAACGACCGGGTCTGCATCCCGTCGCCGAACAGCGTGATCGGCTCGCCTTTCAGCGCCTGGACGATGAAATTCGACACCACACGCCCGTCATTGGGATGCATTCTGGGGCCGTAGGTGTTGAAGATGCGCGCCACTTTGACATCCAGCCCGGTCTGCCGGTGATAGTCGAAGAACAGCGTCTCCGCGCAGCGCTTGCCTTCGTCGTAGCAGGACCGCGGGCCGATGGGATTGACATTGCCCCAGTAGTCCTCCCGCTGCGGGTTCACCTTGGGATCGCCGTAGACTTCGCTGGTGGAGGCCTGCAGGATCGGGCACTTGAGGCGCTTGGCCAGCCCCAGCAGGTTGATGGCGCCATGCACGCTGGTTTTCGTGGTCTGGATCGGGTCGTGCTGGTAGTGGACCGGCGAGGCCGGGCAGGCGAGGTTGAAGATCGCGTCCACCTCGACATAGAGGGGGAACGTGACATCGTGGCGGATCAGCTCGAAATGCACGTTGTTCGCCAGGTGATAGATGTTCGGTTTTGTGCCGGTGTAAAAATTGTCGACGCACAAGACGTCGGTGCCGTCCGCGATCAGCCGGTCGATCAGGTGAGACCCGATGAAACCAGCGCCGCCTGTGACCAATACCTGTTTGTTAATACTCATTATGACTCCACACCTGGGTTCCTAAGTGACTCGTCTTTTGCCGGTTTCCGGCCCAAGGCCCTGCGCAGGCGCAGCAGGGCCGGCTGCACGAACCTGTCCCTGAGCCGGTTGACGCGCAGCCGGGGCGACCGGCGCTTGGGGGTTTGCAGCGCCGCGCCGGCACCGGCGGGCTGCGGATTGGCCAGCTCTGCGCTGCTGTAGCCGAAATGCCGGGCGATCTGCTGAACCGCCGGATCGAGCTGCAGGGTATAGCTGCTGTCCTGCTTCCATTTCTCAGAGGATTTCGCATGGGTGCCGGCGCCGGTGCGGGGATCGGGCTCTATGCCGATGAACCGGCAGATTGCGGCAAAGCCGTCAGCAGGCGCTTGCACCAGATCCTCGTAGCGCACCGTCAGCAGCCTGCCTTCCGGCAGCATCTGTTCAAACGCCAGCAGGTTGCGGCAGATTTCCAGCCAGCCGTGCTGCCGCTTGCCCGGGTCGGTGCCGAACAGCGCGGCGGCGGAATACATCGTGCCGTGCGGGTTGCGGACCATGGCCACGATCTTCACGTCAAAGCTGGTGGTCTGCATCCATTCCAGGATCAGGCTCAGCGCCGCCCAATGGGCAAGGAACTGCGGCGATTTCTCAAAGAACACCGGGCGCGCATAGGCCTGGCACAGGGCTTCCCAGCCCTCGAAGACCAGCGCCCGGTCGTCTGCGGGCGGCTGGAATTCCGGCACGCACCGCGCCAGCAGGTCAATCATATAGGCGCGCGCATTCGCCCGGCTGCCATAGCCGCCGTAGGCCCGCCCCGAGCTGAACAGCTGATCCGGGCGCCGCAGCAGCACCGCGGCCATCAGCCACCAGTGGGTCTCCAGATTGGAATGCGGCGAATAGGGCACGGTCTGAACGTCAGGATGGCGGCAGATCTCATCCTGGAACATCGTTGAGCCAGAGCGCTTATCTGAAAGCAGGAGCACGATGCTGGGCATGAGACCTCCGGTTCGCTGATTTGACCTGCCGCGGCACTTCGAAAAAGTTCGCTAGAGACGAAATAAGTCCAATGACGAGGAAGAAAAGCATTGCGCCGCGCGGCGTCGAGACCGGCGCATGCCCGAAGGCGGCCCACGGCAGCAGGGCGACCATCGACAACAGCAGCGACTGCGACAGCAATCCGGCGAAGGAGCCTTTGCGCCTGGCGAGCTGCCCGGCGGCGCGAAGCGCCCGCAGCACCAGGGCGCCGTAGAGAAGCGCGGCCAGCATCCCGTAGCTGTAATAAGCCATTGCAAATGCGGCATGGGTTGCCTTGCCGGCCTGCTCGGGAACCACCCGGGACTCCGAATACCTGACGGTGACCCCCTGCCCCAGCAGCAGGAACTGCGGCTGCTCGGCAATGTGCTGGAACGGCTCGACATAGGCCAGGATGCGCTCGCTTTCGCGCTCGTCCTGGAACGGGTTCTCCAGGATCGCCTGGCTGCGGTTGGACAGGCGGTCGAAGAAAAACAGCTGGGAGGAAATGCCCACGGCCAGAATGACGGTGGTGCTGACCGCGACCGGCAGCAAAATCCCCCGGCGCACATGCTTGAACCCGTAGAGCAGCACCGCCAGCAGGATGAGCAGGCTGCCCAGGATCGGCCCGCGGGAATAGCTCATCACAACCCCCATCGGCGCCAGCAGGCAGGCGGCCAGCGTGAGGCCCCGCCAGACCGGCCCCAGCCGCCACGGCCAGCGCAGCAGCAGCGCCGCAAGCGGCCAGCACACATTGATGAATGAGGCGCCCAGGATCGAAACCCCGACCAGGGTCCGGCCGCGGACGCCGCTGTCTCCGGCGCTGTAATGCGCGCCCACCCCTTCCGCGGCGGGCTCGAGGAACTTGTTCGAAAACACCAGATCCACAACCAGCACCCGCGTCATCGGCAGCGACGTGAGGATCATCAAGGACGCGGTGACCAGCATCCCCAGCACCGCCGCGCGCAAGATCACCGACACATCCTGCGGCGTCCGCACCATCAGGCCGGTGAGGAAGAACACGCTGAAGGCCAGGCAGGTGCGGATGGAGATATAGACGGAATCCTGCAAGGTGCTGAAGGTCAGGGCCCCGATCACCTCGCTGGCGAGCGCCAGAGACAGGATCACCTTGACGGTCGTGGAAAACATCCTGCGCCCCCGGACCGCAGGCAGGCTCTGCGCCTTCACGATCAGCATCAGGATCAGCAGGTCGATCATGTAGACAGGCACCGGGCCCAGCTTGACATTCAGCTTGGGCACCGCGACGAGGACAAACACGAAGACCGCGAACAGGCCGATGCCCGGGGTTGTCCGGTGAGGTCTATAGGCCATAACCGTGCCTCACCTTTGCGTATAAATTCAGATGAGCGCTCACGTAGTCTTCGATCCTGAAGGTCTGCGAGCGCTCAAAGCCGTTCTGCCCCAGCCGGCTGCGCAACTCCGGGGAGGCCGCCAGGCGGCGGATGGCAGCCGCGATGCTGGCAGGCTGCGCCGGATCGACCAGCAGGGCGGCCTGGCCGTCCGGGCCGACAACCTCCCGCAGCCCCGCGACATCCGAGGCGATGACAGGCAGCGCCGCGTTCATGCCCTCCACCGCCGCCAGCCCGAAGCCTTCCCACAGGGAGGGGATCAGGAAGATGTCCGCCTCCTGCAGCAGCGCCCGGATGTCCGGCACATAGCCCGCAAACTCCACCGCTTCGGACAGGCCCAGCCGCGCGGCGGTGCTGCGCAGCGCCTCAAGCTCGGGCCCGTCGCCCGCGATCACATAGCGCAGGTTGCAGGGCATCAGCTGCGCCAGCGCCTCCAGCGCCGCGCCGTAGTTCTTGGCCGGGGCCAGGCGGCCGGCCGACAGCAGGGTCAAGGGCGCGTCCTTGGGCGCGCGCCGGATGGGCCTGTCAAAGAACAGCCGGCAGCCATTGGGGATCACCGTGACCCCCTTGACCCAGGGGCGCGCCGCCTTCAGCTCGGCGCTGACCCCCTGGCTGATTGCGATGATCTGCCGGAAGGCGCCGTAGACCTGCCTGTCGACCGCCCGCCCGAACAGGCTGGACCGGCGGTTGTTGGAGGTGCTGTGCTCGGTGAAAAGCACCGGCGCGCCCACCACGCCGGCCCGCACCAGAAGCGACAGGTACAGGCTGGCGGGAAACAGATGCGCATGCACGACGTCGCTGGGGCGGATGTGCCGCCTGGCATAGGCCGCGAGCCGGCCGAAGGCGCGCGGGTCATAGGGGCTGCTCACCCCAAGCGACACCGCCCCTTCCGGCACGCCGCCCTCGCCGAAGCCCTCCAGCGAGACCAGATGCGCCTCGATCCCTTCCGACTGCAGCTGGCCGTGCAGGCTGCGGGCCATCCGCTCGGCGCCGCCGCGTTTCATGTCGATGCTGTTGATGATCTGGAACACCCGCGGCCGCGCCGCCGGGTCCGGCGCCGCCGCGGGCGGCGGAGGCCGCCGCCGCAGCCTGCTGAGGCTGCTGCGCAGCGCCTTGCGCTGCTTGGCCGGAAGGATCCGGGCCAGAGGGTGCTGCCGGAACAGCGCGGGCGCCTGAAAGCGGTTCCAGGGCACCGGCTGCCAGTCCGGCGGCGGCTCCGACATCACCGTTTCAAAAAGTCCGGCATAGGCGCGCACGCATGTTTCGCGCGAAAACCGGCTGCGGGCCGCCGCCGACACCGCCCGGCTCATCGCCTGCAGCTGCGCCCGGTCCCGTGCCAGGCCTTCGATATGCCTGGCAAACTCCGCGGTGCCGCCGGTCTCCGCCAGGAACCCGGTTTTGCCTGCCTCGATCAGGAAATCGGTGATGCCCGGCAGCCGCCAGGCAACCGGGACAGCGCCGGCCGCCATCGCCTCGAGCAAGGCGTTGGGGCAGCCTTCGAAATGCGAGGGGAACAGAAAGACATCGGTCTCTTCCAGAAACCCCGGGATCTCCCCGGGGGTCAGGCTGCCGAGGAAGCGCACGGCCTCCGGGTCCGCCAGCCCGGCCAGCGCCCGGCGCAGCTCCGCCTCATCCTTGCCCTGCCCCGCGATCCGCAGCTGGAACGGCACCCCGGCGTCTTCCAGATGGCGCAGAATGTCAGGCAGGTGCATCACCCCCTTCTGCCGGTGCTCCAGCCGGCCAAGGAAGCCCAGTCTCAGGGCCCCGCCCCTGCCCCGCACCGCCCGGGCCGCCGCGGCGAACCGTTCCGGCGGCACCCCGTTGGGGATCAGGGCAATCTTGTCCGGGCTGACGCCGTAGCCGGTTACCAGGTCCTCCTGCAGCCGCGGCGTCAGCGCCACGATCCGCGCCAGCCGCTCCTGGCCGATCAGGGTCAGCTTGTAGCCTTCCTCGAACCCGTTGGCGCAGCGGGCCAGGGCCCGCACATGGGCGGGAAGATGCGGCAGCGCGCTCAGGATGGCGGGGGAGTTGACGCCGAACACCGCGTCGATCTGTTCGGCCGCGCACCAGCCGGCAAACGCGCGGGCCTGTGTTTTCAGGCTTGAGCTTCTTTTCGCCAGCAGCACGCATCCCTCATCGGCAAACGCCGGGTCGGTCAGGCTGGCCTGATCGCGGCCCGCCGCGACGCAGCGCAGGTCGATGCCCTGCGCCAGCAGCGCAGGCCGCATGTTGCGGTAGAAGGTGAAGGTTCCGCTGTCCTTCGGCACCGATCCGAACGCCACGCGTATCATCGGCGGCCTCCCGGCAGGCACAGCCTCGCCCTGCCCTGGCCCGCCTTGTTTCGGCCCGCCTTATTTTGGCCTGCCCGGTTCGGGCCTGCCCGGTGTTTGGCACGGCCCATCCGATCACCCCCCGGCTGCAACGGTGATGTGATCGCCGGCCCCGAACAGGCTGTCGTAATCGGCGATGGATGTCAGCGCGCCGTTCTCCAGCGTCAGGATGATGTCGCAGTCCCGCACGGTCGTGTGCCGGTGGGCCACCATGATTAGGGTCTGCGAGCCCGCCAGCTTGGAAATCTCCGCCATCACCTGCGCCTCGGTGGCGTTGTCGAGGGCGCTGGTCGCCTCGTCGAACACGATGACGTCCGGCTCGGGGTAAAGGGCGCGGGCAATGCTCAGGCGCTGCCGCTGGCCGCCGGACAGCCGCACCCCGCGCTCGCCGACAAAGGTCTCGTAGCCGTCGGGCAGCTCGTTCAGGATGAACTCCTCGATCTGCGCCATGCGCGCCGCAGCCCGCAGCTTCCCGGTGTCGATATCCGCGTCGGGAACGCCAAAGGCGATATTCTGCGCCACCGTGGCATCGCTCAGGTAGATGTCCTGCTGGACATAGCCGACATTTGCGCGCCAGGAGCGGATTTCACTGTGCGACAGCCTGCGGCCGTCAATCCGGATCTCGCCGCTGTCCGGTTCCAGCAGCCCCAGGATCATATCCATCAGGGTTGTCTTGCCGGCCCCGGTCCGGCCGACAATCCCCACGGACATGCCCGCTGCAATCGTGAAGGTCACGTTTTTCAGGCTGTCTTCCTCGGTGCCGGGATAGCGGAAGCACACGTCCTGGAACTCGATGCTCTCCCGGAAGCGCAGGGGGGCAACCGCGCCGGGCAAGGCCGGCAGGTCTTCCGCGCTTGTGAAATCCTCCAGGATGGACTGTGCGGAAGCGCTGCTCAGCCGCAGGGACACAGAGGCGTTATAGCCGCGCTGGAAGGCCGGCATCATGCGGTAAAGCGCCAGGACAAACACCCCGAGCGTCGGCAGCATACTGGCCATCGCGGCGCTGCCGGTGCCGCCGCTGCGGGCGGACAGCAGCAGGGTCAGCAGCACAGTGCCGCCGATGGCGACGGATTCGATGATGTGGCGCGGCGCCATCCGGACGGTGTTGGACAGCGCATTCGCATTGGCATAGGCCGACGACGGCACCGAATAGCGTTCAATCAGGTTCCGCTCCCGGTTCAGCAGCCGGACCTGTTTGCCGCCGATCAGCGCCTCCATTGCCAGCCGGTGCCGTTTGCGGTTGGTGCTCAGGATGGTCAGGCCCAGCCGGCTTGAGATCCGGCGCACGGACAGCAGCAGCACCGCATAAAGCGCGGAGAATGTGCCCATCGCCAGCAGCGTGACCGACGGGTTGATCACCAGCAGCAGCGCCACCAGGAAGATGAGTGTCACAGCCGCGACCACGAATTCCGAAAACGCCCGGAAGACCTGCGAGACGATGCGGGCCGTCTCCGACAGCATATTCGCCACAAGCTCGCTGCTGTTGCGCTGCAGCATGAACGGGTAGGGCTGCTTCAGATAGGCGGTCAGCAGGCGTTTCGACAGGCTGTGAACCCGCCCTTCAAGCCAGCGGTTGGCGGCATAGACGGTCAGGATCTTCAGCCCCGCGGTGGCGAGGAGCATGACGAAGAACGCGATGCCCAGCACAAAGATGAACTCATCGGCGCTGCCAAAGCCGCCCCATGTGTAGACATATGACAAGTAGCTGTTTGACTGAATGAGCCCGGGCTCGCCGAGCACCTTGAGAAAGGGGAAGATCATGGCGACCCCCACCATGTCCGCAAATCCGCTCAGGATGATCAGCGGCATGATCAGCATCGCCGTTTTGCGCTCCGCCGGCGTCAGCAGCCGCAGGGCCAGAGACAGGCTTTTCATGACGGCCTCCGGCAGAGTGCGGGCTTGCGCCTCCGGCATAATCCAGAAGCGCGCCTCCGGCGCGGGGCAGAACTGCCGGAACCCTGCGGCGGCCGCGGCCGCCCTGCTTTCTGAAACACGCCGGCCGGGCACGCCAAGGCGGCCCCGCTCAGCTTCTTTGAAACCGATACCAAATCACAATGCACAAGACTGCTTTCGTTACAGGCGCGGCGGCCAGCCAAATACGATCTTGATTGTTGCAACTAATACGAAAAGATCCAGCCGCCACCCCATGTTGCGGACATAGTGCGCATCCAGCTCAAGTTTTTCCCGGGCCTTCTCGATGCAATCGGTGTAGCCCTGGGTCACTTGCGCATAGCCGCTCATGCCCGGCTTGACGGTTTCGCGGATGCCGTATCCGGGAATCGCCTGCCGGTAGGTTTCGGCAAAGGAGAAGATTTCGGGTCTCGGGCCGATCAGGCTCATCTGCCCCATCAGGACGTTCAGGATCTGCGGCAGCTCATCGAGCTTGGTATCGCGCATCCAGTGCCCCAGGGGGGTGATGCGGGAGGTCTCCAGCGGATCGTCCGCCCCCCGGCAGCCTGCGCCGCTGCAGGTCATGGTGCGGAACTTGATCATCGTGAACCCCTGCCGGTTCCGGCCGCAGCGCTGCTGCAGGAAGAACAGGCGACCCGGATTCCCGAAGGGGTTCAGGCACAGCAGAACGCAGCAGATCCCAAGCAGCAGCGGCAAGCAGGCCAGGCTGATCAGAATATCCGCTGCACGTTTGGACACCAGGTAGGCACGCCGTTTCGCGGCACGGGAAAACGCCCCTGAGAGATTTTCCCCCTCCCCGCCAGGGTAATAATACCTCTTGGCGGCGACTTTTAACATAACACCATTCTTCATTTAACTTGTAACCGTCTACTAAACCCATACACGGAGGGCACAGAAACCGGCTGCCCGAAACAAGAAATCCAGCCCCTGAAAACAGGCGGGATGGGCATTTGAATCTGTGAAAATCAGTCCCCCCAGACCCCTCACATGCGGCCATTGGAACACACTGCAAGCAGGCCGCCAGACAAGTATGCCGTCCGGGTGCCGTTCTGCCAAGGTAAAATTTTAAGAATATTTGCTGAAAACTACGCCGGAAAATTTAAACGGCGCGGGTTTAATTGAATTCCCCGGGAGCGCGGCCGCGGACCCCGGAAGCAATTGATCTCATTGATTTAATTTTGCCCAAAAAAAGCGCTGCGAAAAACAGGGCGATGGAAAAAAGAAAACCTATTACAACCGAAAATACGAATGATAATCCAAAAAACAACCATAGGGAAAATACGGCAATCCACATTGCGCAAACGGATATAAAGAAAGAAGGAATCGCCATGCCGGACCTTGAACCTGGAGTATCTGACATACTGTTATTCCGGCCTGGCCTGCGGCGCCAGAGGCGCACAGGGGTTTGCGGAGAATTGACGCCGCAAGCAGCTGCGGTGCAGGACAGGATCCTGCACCGCATTGGTGTCAGACGAGCAGGAAGTCGTCGCTCAGCGCCGCGCTGCCGGTGGCAATCGCAAAATCGCTGATGGTGCCGTCAAAGGCATCGGTGAAGCCCGCTTCGCCCGATTTGCTGGCCCAGCCGTTGGCGCCGACCTGCAGGTGCTCTGCGTTGTCCAGCCAGTCGAACTCGAAGTCCGCCTCTCCGGCCAGTTCGCCGTTCAGCCGCAGCGCAACCTTGCCGCCGCCGAAGCTGGCGCTGACCGAATAATCGGTGTCCGCCTCAATGCCGGTGACTTCGAAGGTTTCCGACGCAGCACCCTCCTGGAACCGCACGAACAGCGAGCCGTTGCTGATGTAGCTGGTGAAATGCCCGTCGTTGGCATCGGCGCCATAGGCATCCTTCGAGACCAGCCCCTGGCGGCCGCTGACCGTGTCGGCATTGAAGGTGAAGGCGATGTTGCCTGCCTCCGCCTGCAGCGCCTGGTCCGGCGCGAACTCCCGCACCGAGCTGTCCGTGCCGTTGAACTCCATCGGGCCGTCCAGCTCGAAGACGTCCGCAAGCGCCGGCAGGCTGGTGTCCGTGCCGGTGCCGCCTTCGGGTGCCGCAGGGGTGCTGGTGTCCGTCTCCGTGCTGCCGGTTCCGGTTTCACCGCCGCCCGCACCGGAGACCGCGGCTGCGGTGTTGAAGCCTTCGGTGATCCCGACGTTCGAGATGGTGCCGTCGAAGGCATCCACGAAGCCGGCCGCGCCGGACTTGCTGGCCCAGCCGTTTGCGCCGATCTGCAGGTACTCCTTGTTGTCCATCCAGTCCACCTTGAAGGCGGCGGAATCCGCCAGCACATCGTTGACCCACAGGGACACCTGGCCGTCGCCGAAGCTGGTGCGCACGTCATAGTCCTTGTGCGCCTCGATGCCGTCCATCGTCAGAGTCTTGGAGGCAGACCCTTCCTGGTAGCGGACGTGCAAGGTGCCGTCCTTGATGTAGGAGGTGAAATGCCCGTCGTTCACGGTTGTGCCGCGGGCGTCCTTGGACACGAGCCCCTGGCTGCCGCTGACCTTGTCCGCGTTGAACGCAAAGGACACCGTTGCGGATTGGGCATTTGTGCCGGCGGACGGCGCCACCTCGATCACCTTGGCGGCGGTTCCGTCGAACTCCATCGCGCCCGACCGCTGGAACAGCGTCTCGCCGCTGCCGGCCGGAGCGGAAGTGTCTTCCTCCGGGGCCGGCTTGGGCTGCGGCTCGGGTTCCGGCGAAGGCTCGGGCTCGGGTGCGGGTGCAGTGCTGCCGCCGGAGCCGCCTTCGCTCTCGCCGCCTGAAACCGGGCCAGCGGAGCCGGACCACAGCTCGCTGACGGACAGCTTCCGCGGCGCGCCGGTGGTTTCGATGTCGCCGCCGACATTGGTGCCCGAGAGGCTGAGCCCGGAAGCGTTCATGAAGCGCAGCTCGCTGACATTGCCGAGCAGGGAGATCCCCTCCCAGGTGATGTCATAGCCGTCCTTGATCAGGAACGCCCGCCCGGAGTTGGAGCCGGTGGCTTCAAAGATCGTGTCGCTGATGTGGATGTCGTGCGGCATCGCCTTCGCGTTGGTTGCGTTCAGCAGGCCGGTCCTGTCGACCGCGCTGACCACGATGCCGTTGGGGTTGTTGATGAACTGGCTGCCGTCAACGGTGATGTTGGTGTTCCACTTTTCCGGGTTGAAATCCGTTTTGTCGTGATACGAGCTCTTGAGGTCGAAGCCGCTGACGCCGTTGTTGTAGAACACGGAATCCAGGACCTTGCCGTTGCGGAACCCGCCAGCGGTGTCCAGGCCGTCGCGGGCGTTGCTCTCAAAGAAGCTGCCGGTCACCGTCATGTTGGACGGCCCGTCACCGGACGAGGAGCTCTCGGTCTTGATGCCATCGCCCAGCGACTTGCGGAAATGGCTGCCCGAAATCGTGGCGCCGTCCCCGGCCACGACGCGCAGCTGGTAGAAGCCGCCCTCGAACAGGCTGCTGTCGACGGTGAGGCCGTTGCCGCCCTGCACATCGATATGCATCGACACATTGCCCGAGAAGGCGCTGTCCTTGACGGTGACCCCATCGCCCTCGACGACCAGAACCCGCTTCTTGTGGTAGTCCTGGCCCGCAGCGGGAAGGATCCCGTCGTAGCTTGTCTTCGGCGCGTTCACCACGTCGAAGGTGACGTTATCGACCGTCACCCCTTTGGACAGGAGGAACAGCGGCGAGGTGTCGGTGGCCGAAGTGGTGCGCACATCGAGGCCCGCGCCGTCTTTGGCGGTGAGGGTGAAATTCTCCGGCAGCCGCAGGTGCGCCCCCGAGATCTTGTAGGTATCCTCAAGAACCAGCGTGTCGCCGGCCTTGAATTTCTTGCTCGACAGCAGCGACGCAAACGCGCTGGAGACATCCTGACCCGCGGACCAGCCGAGGTCAGACGAATGCCAAACGGTCATGTGATTTCCTTTCACTGGCAATCAGCCGCCGAGTGGTGCGGCCGACACTCTTACATTCCTTACATTCCGAAACAGCACTGTCCGGGGCGGGCCCTGAAGACGGGGCTGAAGCACCGGGACAGGCCCTGGATGCCGCAGATGTCTCAGATCCCTCACCGCCGGACAGCGGACTGGTAAAAACCTGGCAGCGACCTAATTGCCGCCGCCCCGTGCGGAAAGCCCCGATCCAATCCGGCCGGGAAGCCGGCTTGTTTCAGCCGCTCGCCCCGCAAACCGTCCGCAAAGAACCGCGCAACGGCAGGAACCCGCTCAAACGCGGGTGTTGAAAGTCTGGGAAAACGCGGGGCTGTTCTGTAACAGTGGAGCCGGTTTACCCTGCCCCGTGTCACATCCGGGAAGCGGGGTTTGAGGCAACTCCGCAAGCAAAAACTCTGCCCGCAGAAGTGCTTGGCCGCTGCCCGGCAGAGAGCGGCATCCGGCCCGGCCGCACAAAGACCCGCAATCGCGAATCGCAGCGCCTCAAGCCGGGCGGCACCCGCCTGGCTTGAGGCGCTCTGTTTGCGCAGTTGCAGACCGGCGGCCTGCCGGCACCGGCGGGCCGGAGAAGCAGGCCGGACGCCTTCAGAACGCGGGCTTCTTCACCCGCTGCCGCATCCTTTGCCTCTTGCGGGCCCGCAGCTTCAGTTTCACCCGCTGCACGGCCAGCGTGACCAAGGCCGACAGCCGGTCCGACGTGGAGAGGTCCGGGGTCAGGCAGAGGGAGTTCAGATATTCCCGTGACAGCCGCCGCGCGGGGCGCGGATCCGCAACCGCATCCGGGTCAAACCATTTCGCCACCGCATCCGGCGTCTTGTTGGCCCGTTGCGAGCCATCCTTATGCAGCCTGCGCTGAAACTGCGGCGCACACTCCAGCCGGACGATATGCCCCAGCAGGGCGCATTCGGCCAGCAGCACGTAGTCCGAAGCGATATAGCTACCGATCAGGCGCGTGCGGGCCAGCATGTCCCGGCGGAACATCCCGAACACCGAGGTCACGACCGCCAGCTGGTCCAGCGTTTCATAGAGCCGCCGCGCCGGTGTGCGGGCTGAGGTCTCCACGCAGGACGCCGCCCTTGTCCCGGTTTCCCGCCCGGTGTCATCAATATACCTGAACGCCGGGTAGACCAGGACTGCGCCGTCGCCATGCTCTTCGAACCCCTGCAGGCAGGCCGACAGAAAGGCGGGGCCCAGAATGTCATCATGGGCCAGCCAGTTGAAATACTCGCCGCGGGCCAGGTGGAATGTGTAATTGTAGTTCTTGGCGGCGCCGATATTGCGCGGCTGCCGCACATAGAGAATGCGCGGATCCTGCTCCGCAAAGCGGCGGCAGATCGCCTCGGTGCCATCGGTTGAGGCATTGTCGGAGATGATCAGCTCGAAATCCTGAAACGTCTGCGCCAGAACGGATTGAATGGCCTGCTCCAGGTAGTTTTCGCCGTTGTAGACCGGCAGCCCGATGCTGCAGGCCGGCGCCGCGGAAATATCTGTCATCTGCTCACTCGTTTACCGGTACCCATGCTCACATAGCCCGCCCCGCAAACCCGGCCACCCCGGGCTGTGCGGCCGGCAGGGCGGCTGTCCCTGACGGCCGTGCATTCAGACGAGGACGGCGAATTCAAACGCGTCTCCCGTCAGGTTCAGCCCATAGACATTGTGCAGCACGCCGATCAGCTCATCCTGATCGCCGCCGCTGCCTGCCAGCCAGATCGCGGTGCCGGCCGGCAGCCCGGCGGCGTCCTCGGTCAGCACGTAATCCGAGCTGGTTCCGGCCAGCCGCACCTTGTCGCCGGCGGTGAAGTCCCAGACATAGCCGTAATCGTCCGCGCCGCTGGTGGCGCCATCGCCGTCGTCATAATAGACGGTGCCGTTGTCTCCGAAAACGAACACATCGCCGCCGCCATTGCCGGTGAAGACATCCAGCTCCCCCAGCCCCGGCAGCGGAGCGGTTTCCTCCACCGCCGCCAGCACCTCGGCGGTATCATCGCCGATGATCACATCGCCGCCTTCGATTTCGGTGATGGCGATATCGTGGAACTCGATATCGTAATGATGGGCGACCAGCGCAAACGACCCGGTGACCGGATCGTCATAGCCGATCGTCAGGTCCATCAGCCAGTCCACCGGCTCGGCCGTGCCCTCTTCCCAGACCTTCATCTTGTAGGTCCGGTCAAAGGTGCCAGACTGCTCGACCCGCATCAGGAAATTGAACCGCGTGCCTTCGGCCAGCGCATAGTTGGTATCGCCGGTATTGGGGAAGATCTCGAAATGCGGGGTGCCGGTATGCTGGTTGTAGAACAGGAACTCCGAAGGGGTGAACCCTCTCAGCGGCTGCCACTGGATGGGGGAATCATCGGTATGGCCGTTCCACCACAGCCCGAAGCCGAACAGGCCGCCCACGATGGACATGTCATGCGGCGTGACCGCAACCCGGGCTTCGAAAAAGTCCCATGTGTCGTCGCCAAGGGTGATGAAGCGGTCAAAGCCCAGCTCCTTGGGACGCACGCCGTCGCCGGTCAGCATCCAGTTGCCGTCGACGATCTGGGCCACGTCCTGGATATTCGTGACCGTGGACCAGTCGATCGAGTAGTTCGGATCCCAGTCGGATCCGCCCTCATACTGGATGGTCACATCCTGCGTGTAGGTGGAGCCGTCCTCATATCTGGCAATGATCGACACCACATCGTCGGCCGCGGAAGGATCCAGTTCGGCATAGGCAATGTCGATGTTGAAATCCCCAGCCTTCTCCAGCCGGTGCTGGTCCGGGCCGGCCGACAAAGACCGCTCCGCACCGCCGTTCAGCGTGTAGCTCAGCGACACCAGCCCCTCGGCAAACACATCCCCCAGGATATTGACCCAGGTCTGCGGCACACCGGGCTGGCCAAAGGTCTGCACCGGCCCGTACCAGACGTCGATGACCGGCCCGACTGCGACGGTCACCGTCGCGGTATCGGTGAGGCCGCTGTCATCGGCGATCGTGTAAGTGAAGCTGTCCGCCCCCTCGTAGCCCGCATCGGGCGTATAGGTCAGGGTGCCGTCGCCATTGTCCGTCAGGGTGCCGTTCAACGGAGCGGTGAAGCTGCCGAAGGTGACGGGATCGCCATCGGGGTCGCTGTCATTGGCCAGCAGGCCGCTGATTGTGATCACCAGCGCCGTATCGGTGGCCGCGGACCGGATGTCATCCGCCGCATCCGGCGCCTGGTTCACCGGGGTGAAGCTGCCGTCCTCATCGGCGATCGGGTCGCCCGCCACCTCGAAGTAATCGACCTGCGCGGTATAGCCCGCGGCCAGCCCGGTGTTGCCCGCAAACACCCCCGCCGAACTGGCGGTCAGCGCATGGGTGAAGCTCACCGCCGTGGTCCAGCTGATGCCGTCGGCGGAATACTCATAGGTCCAGACATCGCCCGCGCGGTCCACCCGCAGATACTCGGCACTGCCCGGGATCACCGCATTGACCCGCGAGGAGGAGGAGCCGTTCACCGTCACCCCGGCAAAGACCCGCAGGTTGCTGCCGTCGGAATAGGTGTCGAACCGCACCCAGTTGCCCGCGTCCTGCTCCACCAGNATCCCCTGCAGCTGGAAGCGCTCGGTGGGCGTGGTCAGNAAGCGCGCCTCGACCTGGAAATCCTCATCCGCGATGGCCTGCATCGCGCGCGCCGCATTGTTGGTCCGCCAGGCGTCGTAATTGCCGTCCGGCGTCACCAGCTCCAGGTAGGCATCACTGGCATTGCTGGCCAGATTGGCCGAAACGCCCGCCGCCCCCGCGACCGTCCACACCGCCGGATCCAGCGCCCCGCCGCTGAAATCATCCGACACCAGCCCGCTGCCCGAGGCAGGCGTGCCGATGGTGAAGTCGAAGACAACCTTGGCAGGCGCCGAAATTCCGTCGCTGAGGCCGAGCTCAAACCCGTCCAGCCCGTCGGTCCCGGCAGTGGTGGCAAAGGAAACCAGCCCCTGGTTCACATCCGCCTGGGTAAAGCTGCCGCCTGCCGCCAGATCGGTGCCGTTCAGCCGCAGCGCGCCCAGTGCCGGGGCGGTGACCACGGTATAGACCAGCTCAGCTGCGCTTTGCTCGGTATCGGTGGCCGAGAGCAGCGCAGCATCGATGGCCAGCGTTTCGCCCGCGTTCATGACCGCGGACTGCTCCCGGTGCTGCAGCAGAACCGCCACGGTGGCATCGGTCTTGCTGGCGGCGATCACATCGGTCAGCCCGTCCTGATTCACGTCTTCCGGCATCGGGGTGTAGGCACCCACGGCATTGCTATCTATCGTCACCGCGCCAAAAACGCCGGCCCCGTTGTTTTGCAGGAAACGCACCGAATTGTCGCCGACGCTGGCCGCCAGCAGGTCTGTGTCGCCGTCATTGTCGACATCCTGGGCAATCACTGACCTTACACCCTGAACATTGGACGCCAGCACGGTTCTGGTATAGCCGCTGCCGGTATTGAAATAACCGATGACCTGGTTGCCAAGCTTGGCCGCCGCCGCGATATCGGTGAGGCCGTCGCCGTTCAGGTCGGCGGCAGTCACGTAATAGGCCCCGTTGGCGGTGTTATCGATCACCTGCTTGGTGAAATTCTGGCTGCCGCCGTTGACATAAAGCGCCACCGTGTCGTCGCCGTGGCTGGCGGCCAGCACGTCGAGATCGCCGTCGCCGTCGATATCAATTGCAACCGCCGTCTTGGCCTCAACCGCATTGCTGTCGAGCACCCGCTCGGTAAAATTCTGGGCGCCGTCATTCTCGTACCAGGCAATGGTATTTGAATCCTGGCTGGCGGTCACCAGATCAAGGTCGCCGTCGCCATCCATATCCGCCGCTTCGATGAAATGCGCCCCGTCCTTGACGGCAATCGTGTGGCGCTGAAAGCTGCCGGTGCCGTCGTTTTCGTACCAGACATACAGATCGTCGCGGTAGCCGCCGGCCAGAATATCCGGGTCGCCGTCCTGGTCGAGATCGGCAACCGAGGCCGGATAAGAGGACTCCAGCGCATTGTCGATGACATGCGCGGTGAAATTCTCCGCGCCGTCGTTCTCAAACCAGACAACGGAATCGTTCTGCTCGGAGGTGGCCGCCACGTCGATGTCGCCGTCGCCGTCGAAATCCGCCCCCAGCCCGACATGGGTCAGCGGCATGGCGGTTGACACAATGACCTTGCTGAAAACCGGCGTGCCGGTTGTCAGCACCGGGGCATCCTGGACAATGGGGCCGCCGCCGGGGCCGGAGGCGCTCAGCGTCACGGTGGCTGTCACGCTATCCGTGCCGTCGCTGAGCGTGTAGCGGAAGCTGTCGGAGCCGGAGGCGCCGGCATCCGGCGTATAGGAAAACGACCCGTCCGCGTTGAGGGCCACGGTTCCGTTGGCCGCCGGCGTTTCCAGGGACACCGTCAAGGGATCCCCGTCGGGGTCGCTGTCATTGCTCAGCACGCCGCTGGCGGCGTCCACTGTCAAACTGCCGTCCGGCGCAAGCAGGTAATTGTCATTCTGGGCCACAGGCGCCGTGTTCACCGGGGTGAAGCTGCCGTCCTCATCGGCGATCGGGTCGCCCGCCACCTCGAAGTAATCGACCTGCGCGGTATAGCCCGCGGCCTGCGCGGTATTGCCCGCAAACACCCCCGCCGAACTGGCGCTCAGCGCATGGGTGAAGCTCACCGCCGTGGTCCAGCTGATGCCGTCGGCGGAATATTCATAGGTCCAGACATCGCCCGCGCGGTCCACCCGCAGGTACTGCGCCTCCCCTGCCGGGATCACCGCATTGACCCGCGAGGAGGAGGAGCCGTTCACCGTCACCCCGGCAAAGACCCGCAGCACATTGCCGTCGGAATAGGTGTCGAACCGCACCCAGTTGCCGGCGTCCTGCTCCACCAGGATCCCCTGCAGCTGGAAGCGCTCGGCGGGGGTGGTCAGAAAGCGCGCCTCGACCTGGAAATCCTCATCTGCGATAGCCTGCATCGCGCGCGCCGAATTGTTGGTCTTCCAGGCGTCGTAATTGCCGTCCGGCGTTATCAGCTCCAGGTAAGCATCGGTGGCGTTGACGCCGATGCCCGCCGCCACCCCGGCCGGCCCCTCGACACTCCACACCGCAGGGTCCAGCGCCCCGCCGCTGAAATCATCTGATGAAAACACGTGACTTCCCCCAAAAACTCGTAACCCGGCGGCTCTGCAGGCCGCCTGCTCATTTAACTAACTAGGACCGTTTCCCCGGATAACTAACTAGGCCCGTTTTCCCGGAGTCCAGGCGGCCGCAAAGGGGACAAAACACTTTGCGTATACCGCAACACAGTACCACAGCCCCTTTCAAACGCCAATTGCGCAGACACTGCTGCCGCGGGGCGGTGCCCTGCCAGGACCGCCCGCATCCTGGCTGCGGGCTGCGGTTTTTTTGCCTCTGCGGGTGCCGCCAGAGTACCCTGCAGATATTGACTCAAGCCCAAGCAAGAGCCACACTATTTATTAAGGTTTTATCAGCCGGTGTTATTAAAACACCCTGACGGCGGGGGGGAAACCAACAGAGACGGCAAAAATTTTGAGCCGCCTCTGCTGATTTACAGCCTGATCGACCTAATTGTGTTCGACGAACCAAAGTACCAGTGAAGTAGAGTAAAAATGACAGATCATACAGATAAGCCGGAGTCCCCTGAACGCAGGGAGATCCTTCAAAAGGCCGGGCGTTTTGCAGCCGTAACAACGCCCGCGGTGACCTTCCTTCTCTCCACAACCCTGTCATCGGAGGCTGTCGCAAAGTCTGGCGGCAAGCCGAAGAAGAAGAAGAGAAAGAAGAGAAGGGGCCGCAAGAGACGCCGCACCAGCCACTACCACTAGGTTCTGCGGACGGGCCCGGCGGAGGATATCCGCCGGGTCCCTGACTATTGCTGCCTTTGTTTTTTCAGAGAGGGTATTTCTTGGACCTCGCTCAAATTATGGCCGTTCCTGATGTGCGCCTCGCAAGCGCCGGAACCCGCCATTTTTTGTTTCTGCCTCATAACCAGAAGCTGTTCTACGCATCTGACACGACCGTGGCCTTGTGGCCCCGGCTGGCGGCCGGGCTCAGCGTGGCGGATTTCGTCTGCGCCGCATCGGCGGGCGGCGGCGATGGCCGCCAGACGCTGATGGAGCTGCTGGAAGCAGGGGCCGTGCGGTATCTGGCGCCGCGCTCCGGGCCGGTGCCGGTCACCGCGCGCCTGTGCCTGTCGATCGGCGGCCACACCACCGGGATCTGCTGCACCGGCGAAAAGACCGCCGCTATGGTGCGCAGCCTCTTCGGGCATCTGCTGGTGGCGGACCGGCCTGCGGCGGACCAGCTTGTCCTTGCCGAGGAAGAGTCGCGGGCCGGGCTGGCCTGGGCCGGGGAAGACCCGGAGTGGCACCGCTGGGACGAAATCGGCGCCGCGCTGAAATATCTGCTGACAACCCAGGTTCTGGAGGCATCGGAGGATCCGGTGCTGCACACCGCGACCGTTTCCGCGGACGGCCAGAACATGCTGCTGTGCGGCGATCCCGGCAGCGGCAAGTCGACCCTGTCGGTTGCGCTGCACGGAGAGGGCTTCACCCTGGAAGGGGATGATCTGGCGGTGCTGCGCCGCGGCGGCGAGGTGATGTCCCTGCCCCTGCCGGCGACGCTGAAATGCGGCTCGCTGCCGCTTCTTGCGCCGCGCCTGCCGGGGCTTGAGGACCGGCCCGCCTACATGCGGCCGGACGGCAAGCGGGTCCGCTACCTGGCCTTGGACGCCGGGGCGGTTCCGGCGCGCCCCGTCCGCTGCGTGCTGTTCCTGCAGCGCAGCCCGGACAATCCGGCCGGGCTGGAGCCCGTTACCGCCGAAGAGGACATCATCCGGATGATGCTGGCATCCTGCTGGTCTGCGGACGACCGCCTGTCGGGGGACGGCTTTGACTCCCTGGCGGCGCTGATACGCTCGGCGCGGTTTTTCCAGGCCCGGCATGACGGGCTTGAGCACGCCTGCAGCCTGGCCCGGGAGGCCTGGCGCCTGGCGGGGAGCGGCTGATCAGATGCCCGTTTTGGCCCCGACCGCTCTGGAAGATCTGTCGCACTGCCTGCAGGGGCGGGTGCCCGCGGACCCGGACTGGGAGCAGATCATCGGCTGCGCCAACGAGCACCTTGTCAGCCCGCTGCTCTACAGGCGGCTGGTGCAGTCCGGCCAGGCCGGGCAGGTCGACCCCGAGGCCCTGAGCTACCTGGCCTCGGTGGACGCCGCCAACATCACCCGCAACACGATGCTGAAAGCCCAGCTTGACGAAGTCCTGACGGCGCTGACGGCGGAAGGGCTGGAGGCGGGCCTGATGAAGGGGGCGGTCAATCTGTTCCAGGCCGCGGACGCCGCCGATGCGGCGCGGATGTCCTTTGACCTGGATATCGTGACCAGCCCGGATCAGGACGGCGCTGTCGAACGCGTTCTGAGCCGCCTTGGCTATGAAAAATTCCCCAACAGCCGCAACCAGTATTCCCTGGGCAGCTATTTCCGGGCGGATGTTGCCGGCGCATTGGACATCCATCACCGGATCCCGGAACGCTATTTCGGCGTCATCAGCGCCCGCGAGATGGAAGAGCACAGCCGCCTGGTGCCGTTCGGGGCGGGCGCCGTGCGGATCCCGAATGCCCATTTGCGCCTGGTGACCAACCTGGCGCATGACATGCTGCACGACCGCGGCGTGTTTTCGGGCTTTGTGCACCTGCGGTATCTGATCGACCTGATCGAGCTGTGCGCGGTGCCCGGGGATCCGGTCGGCTGGCAGCGGGTCGAGGAGAAGTTCTCCACCTACCGGTTCAAGCTGGGGCTGGAATTGCAGTGCCGCCTGATCCGGCACCTGTTTCCCGAAGCGGGGTTCCCCGAAGGCCCGCGCAGCCTCGCGGGCTGGGCGCTGCATCAGCGCAGGCTGCTCAGGTCGCGGCTGCCGCGTCTGGCAGGGCTGGAATGGCAGATGATCCTGCGCCTGCGGCGGACCCGGTTCTGGCTGTGGCTGCGCCAGCCAAGGTAAGGCCTCAGGCCAAAACCCCGGGCCAAAACCCCGGGCCAAAACCCCAGGCGGAACCCCAGGCGGAACCCCAGGCCAGACCCCAAGACCAGCCCCCACGGGGCCGGCCCTGCGGCCGCTCTGCCCTCCGGAGGCCCGTCCGGAGGCCCGTCCGGGGGCAACGTCCGGGGCCGGGCCAGGCTACTCGAACAGGCGGCGCTGGGGCACCACGATCACATCGCCCGGCACCAGGACCGTGCTGCCGGAAATGCCGCTGCCGCCATTGGTGCGGTAATTGTAGAGATAGATCTTTTCGCCCCGGCGCAGCTGAATCCGCTTGTCAGCGGCAAACCGGGTCAGACCGCCCGCCTGGGCAAGCGCCTGAAGCAGGGTTGTGCTGCGGCTTGCCTCCAGCATGCCGGGGGTGGTGATCTCCCCCATCACGTAAACGGCGCGCACGGCGCGGGGGGCAGCGACGGTGGACCGTACCGCCGGTTCCGCCAGCGCATCGACCGACACAAACACCCGCGGCTTGGCGGCGAAATTGGGCGTCAGGGCATTTGTCAGATCATTCCGGACCTGATCGACCGTCCGCCCGGCCGCGGCCACGCCGCCGGCCAGCGGGAACGTGATGGAGCCGTCCGGCAGCACCAGCGTGCTGCGGCTCAGGCTGTCATCTTCAAGCACTTCGACCCGCAGCGTATCGCCGGTCTTGATCTTGTAGCCGCTTTGCGCCTGCGCGGCTGAGGCCAAAAGCAGAGCCGTGAAAAAACCGAATATCAACTTGAACATAGCAGACCTCCCTGAGGACAAAAAATTTGAAAACAGATCCCTGCGAAACCGCCCGGCCAGTTGCACCTGAACCGGTCCGGCGCAGTGCCCGCACCGCTCAGGGCGGCACCTTGATCCTATCAATCCTCATTCATACCCTCCATAGCGGCATATGCACACTTTGAGATAGCAAAACACCAGAACACCCCCGCCCTAGCCTGCAATGACCGCAAATTCCGGCCGCAGCCCCGCGGCCTGAACCTGGGCAATGATTTCCTCCTCGTACAAGGCGTTCGCGATCAGCACCAAGGCGGGGCGGAGGCTGGCCAGCTGCTCCGGCGCAACGACCGGCAGGCCAACCCCGGGCGCAAACCGCTGGTGCTTGCGGGGGTTCAGGTCGACAAAGGCCGCCAGCCCGCGCGCCGCCTCCCCCAGCGCATTGGCAAAGGTGATCCCCTTCGACCCGGCGCCCCAGATGACGGTGCTGCCGCTGCAGCCCTGCAGTTTGCTGCGCCACCGCTGCAATTCCGCATCCGCCGCCTCTCCGAAGGCCCGGGCCGATGCGCAGATCTGCGCCGCCCCCGGATCCAGATAGTCCGGCTGCGGCCGGGACGGGACCGCTTCGGCCATCAGGAACTGGCCGCCATAGCCGGTGCGGACGGAGACCGGCTCGAACCCCGACCGGCGGAACAGGGCGGTGAGGGCCGGCGCGCTCCAGTAGCCCACATGCTCATAGATCACGTCCCACATCGAGACCGTCTCCAGCATCCAGCCGGCATTCGGCACTTCGAAGCAGACCGGGACATCCCGGCTGCCGATCGCCCGGCGGATATCGCTGAGCAGGGCAAGCGGGTCGTCCAGATGCTCCAGCACATGGCGGCACAGGATCGCGTCAAACGGCCGGTCCAGCTGAGCGGAACGGAAGTATTCGCCCACAATTTCAACGTTATCGCGGGCAGTGAAGGGAGACGACGCGCCCGCCATCGAAGGATCAAAACCGGTGGCCGAAGCGACGCCGTTTTGCGCCAGCAGATCCAGCATATAGCCGTCGCCGCAGCCGATCTCGATCACATGCTTGCCCGCCAGCCCGTGCCGCGCCACCAGCCCGGCCGCCAGTTCTTCGGCAAAGGCCTGGAAGCGGGGCGAGAAATGCAGCGCGTTCTCGTAGCCGGGCGCATAGGCCATGCGGGCGGGCTCAAAGGCGCTGTTCCAGATGAACCCGCACTCGCTGCAAAGCTGCAGATCCACGGTCCCGGCAGGCGCCGCCCGCGCCGCCGCCCGGTCCGGCCACAGCTGGTTGCAGATCACCGGAACGCTCTCCAGCCTGAAAATGCCCTGCGCCTTTTGCGCGGCGCAGAGCGGGCAGGTTATGGCGGCTGCGGCGCTCATACCGCCACCAGTTCCGGGGTAAGGCCCAGGGCCGACAATTGCGCCCCGATTTCGGGCAGGTAGACCGGGTTCATGACGATCACGGTATCGGGCGGCGCCGCCTGCAGGCTGTCCGGGGCGCTGACGGGATGGCCGGTGCCGGGCAGGTATTTGCCCTGTTTGAACGGGTTGATGTCGATGACCTGCGCCACCTCCTGCCCAAGGCCGTTGGTGGTCAGGAAGGACACGCCTTTCGAACCGCCGCCCCAGATGGCCACCCGCTGGCCGGCGGCGTGGCGGCTGCGCACGAATTCCGTCCAGTGACGGCGGACCTCCGCGACCTTTTGCGGAAACCGGGCCGCCAGGGCGCGCACCGTCTCCAGGTCGTCCTCCTGCGGCAGCGCAGGGCGGCCTGCCGCGGGGGCTGCGTACTGGATGATGTACTGGCCGTCATAGGCCAGATACAGCCCGGTCACATCAAAGCCCGCGCGCCGGAACAGCCGCGCGTGGCTGCCTTGCGTGAAATAGGAGCAATGCTCATAATAAATGTCCCAGAAGGCGCCTTCCTGCAGCACCCGCTGCACATCCGGCGTTTCAAAGAACAGGCCCGCGGCGGTATGCCCGTCCAGCACCTGCACGATGTCCTGCATGAAGCGGCCGACCTCGGGGATATGCTCCAGCGTGTGGCGGCAGACGACGAAATCGGGCGGCTCGGCGATGGTGGCGGGATCGAAGAATTCGCGCTGGAAGCGGATCTCCCGGCCCTGCGCCCCGGGCAGGCGCTCCGGGATGAAGCCGGGGTCGACCCCCAGCCCGAGGGTGCCGGTCTGGCGGGCAAGCTCCTGCAGGAACTCGCCCTTGCCGCAGCCGATTTCCAGGGTCCGCTTGCCCTTCAGGTCGTAAAGGGAGGCCGCTTCCGCCGCGAGATCGCAGGCGAACCGGTTGAAGGTGCCGGAGAAATGCTGGCTCTCCTCGGTGGCGGAGGCATAGTCGACCAGCGACAGGTCGAACACCGAATTGAAGATGAAGCCGCAGCCGCCGCAGAACATCAGCACCAGCGGATGGCGCGGAAACTGCCGCGCCTCCTCCGCGCTCTCCAGCAGGATGCAGCTTTGCACCGGGATGGCGTCCAGCCGGTAGATCTCCGCGAGGTCCCGGCTGCTGCAGGCCGGGCAGGCGCTCTTGCCGCTCATCTGCTGCTGTCCTGTTCCGGGGCGCTGACGATCTCGAGGCCGGGGATCGGGACGACGAATTTCCCGCCCGCCTCCAGAAAGGCCTGCTGCTGGCGGATGATCTCGTCGCGGAAATTCCACGGCAGGATCATCACGTAATCCGGCTTGTCCTGCATCAGCTTCTCCGGCGCGTCGATCCGGATCCGCACGCCGGGCATGTATTTGCCCTGCTTGTGGATGTTCTTGTCCACCGCATATTCGATGGCGCGGCCGTTCAGGTTCAGGAAGTTCAGCATGATAGTGCCCTTGGCGGCGGCGCCATAGGCCGCGATGCGCTTGCCATCGGCCTTCAGCGCGCCCACCAGCCTGCGGGCCTTGTCGCGGAAGGCGCGCACCCGGGCGCCGAAGCTCTCATAATACTCGAACCGGTCGAGCCCCAGCGCGTGCTCTTCCGCCAGAAGGCCCTGCACCGCATCCGTGACGGCTGCGCATTTGCTGAAATAGAGCCGCAGCGAGCCGCCGTGGATCGGCAGGCGGCGGACATCGTTCAGGTAGAGCCCGTGCCGCTCGAACAGCGCCTTGGCGGATCCGGCCGAGAAGTAGCACAGATGCTCGTGGTAGATGGTGTCGAATTCGATGAAGTCGATCATGTCGCGGACATAGGGGAACTCGACGACAACGATGCCGTTGTCCGCCAGCAGGTCCGCCATTCCGGCCACCAGGTCGTTCTGATCGGCGACATGGGCCACCACGTTGTTGGCGATGATCACATCCGCCCGCCTGCCCTGGGCGCGCAGGCCCGCGGCAACGCGGGTGCCGAAGAAGTCGACAACCGTCTCGATCCCCTTTTCGCGCGCCGCCCTGGCGGGCTGGCTGGCGGGGTCGATCCCCAGGACCTGGATGCCCTGCGCCTGGAAGTTCTGCAGCATGTAGCCGTCATTGGAGGCGATCTCGGCCACCAGGCTGTCCGGCCCCAGGCCGCGCATCCTGATCAGCTCCTCCGCGTTTTCCCGGGAATGCTTCAGCAAATCCTCGGAATAGGAGGAGAAATAGACATAGTCGTCGCCGAACATCTCTTCGGCCGGGCGGGTTTCCAGCAGCTGCACCAGGGTGCAGCCCGGGCAATAGCCCAGCCGCAGCGGCACCAGGGTTTCCTGCTGCGATGGCCCGGCCGCCTCCAGCAGCCCGTCCGAGCGCGGCATCCGCCCCAGGTCGAGGATCGGCTCCAGCCCCTGATGGCCGCAGGAGATGCACTGCACCCGGGCGCTGTCGGAGGCAAACTGCGCCTGCTCCGCATCCGGGGCCTGCGGGGGGCGGGCGGCCTCGCCTGCCGGGGTATGCTTCAGGGTGACATCGATGATGCCTTCGCCAATCAGCTTCTTGATATGGCCGATGCGCTGATAGCGCGGCCCCTCGAATTCCTCCAGCGTCAGCTTCTGCGCCTGGTAGGCCTCATAGAGCGACTGCGCGCCGCGGCGCGCATCCCACTGCGGCTTGAACTGCGGCATCACGCGCTGGATCTTGTCGCAGTTCACCCGGTAGGACCGCTTGTCCGGCCCGGCGCCCTCGGCGAAGGTGACCTGGCAGCCCGGCACCACATCGGCGACGATCTCCGCCAGCTCGCGGATCTGGTAGTTGTGCCCGGTCACGCCGACATTGAACGCCTCGTTGCGGATCTTGTCCGCCGGCGCCTCGAGCGTTGCCAGGAAGGCGCGGCTGATGTCCTCGATATGGGTGATCGGCCGCCACGGCGTGCCGTCCGACTTCATATGGATATTGCCGGTTGTCACCGCCCAGGCGACCAGGTTGTTCAGCACCAGGTCGAACCGGATGCGCGGGCTGACGCCATAGGCGGTGGCAGAGCGCAGGAAGGCCGGGCAGAAGCCGTCATCGGCCAGCTCCGCCAGCGCCAGCTCCGACTTCACCTTGCTTTCGCCATAGGGGGTGACCGGGTTGAAGGCGCCGGTCTCGTCGATGAAATCCTCCCCCGATGCGCCGTAGTTGGAGCAGGAGGAGGAAAACACGAACCGCTGCACCCCCGCCGCCTTGGCGGCGCGGGCCACTTTCATGGTGCCTTCGAAATTGATGTCATAAGTGGTTTCCGGGCGGAAATCGCCCAGCGGATCGTTGGACAGCGCCGCCAGATGCAAAACCGCATCGAACCCCAGCAGATCCGCGGTTTCGACATCGCGGATGTCCTTGCGGATCTCGGGCACCTGCGGCATCTCCCCGCCCGGCGCGAAGGTGCAGCGCTCGTAAAGATCGCTGTCAAGGCCGGTCACCTCATGCCCGGCCGCCGTCAGCATCGGGGTCAGCACGGTTCCGATATAGCCCCGGTGGCCTGTCACCAGTACACGCATGGTCACTTCTCCCAAACCGCCCAGGGGCGCTGCCCGGAATTCCACAGTGTCTGCAGGATGTGCTTGTCGCGCAGCGTGTCCATCGCCGCCCAGAAGCCGTCATGGCGGTAGGCCATCAGCTGGCCGTCCTTGGCCAGGTTTTCCAAGGGCGCATGCTCGAACATCACCATGTCCCCTTCGATGTAGTCGAACACCTGCGGCTCCAGCACGAAGAAGGCGCCGTTGATCCAGCCCTCGGCGGTCTGCGGCTTCTCCTCAAAGGCGGTGACCTGGTCGCCGTCAAACCGCATGTGGCCGTAGCGGGCGGGCGGGCGCACCGCGGTGATGGTCGCCAGCTTGCCGTGATAGCGGTGAAAGGCCAGCAGCTTGTCCAGATCCACATCGGACACCCCGTCGCCCCAGGTCAGCATGAAGGTTTCGTTGCCCAGGTGCGGCTGCAGCCGCTTGACCCGGCCGCCGGTCAGCGTCTCATCGCCGGTTTCGATCAGGTCGACGGTCCAGGGGGCATGCTGCTGGTCATGGCGCACCACCGGATCGGGGCGCCCCATATTGACGGTGATACTGCCCGCCAGCGTGCCGTATTCGGCAAAATAGCGTTTGATGTAATCGCCCTTGTAGCCCAGGGCGACAGAGAAATCGTTATATCCGTAATGGGAATAGATCATCATAATATGCCACAGGATCGGCATCCCGCCGATTTCCACCATCGGCTTCGGCCTGACGGAGGTCTCCTCTGCCAGACGGGTTCCCTTGCCGCCGGCAAGAATAGCCACTTTCATAAAACGTCTCCCTTGATGGAGTTACTGGAAACACGGGGATCCGGTCCGGGCAGCGCGGTTCCGGCCGGCGCAGCGCCCTGCTGCACCCGTCCCTTTTTCTGGGCGGGCGAGACGGCAAAAACGCTGGCCGCGGACACAGCCGGAGCACATCTTTCCGGCATTTCGCAACGCAGCATACGGAACAATCCCGACCTTAGCAGAACCACTTAGACCCCCGGCGGGGGCAGAATATTGACCCCCTTGACGGAACGGTAATCCGAAACCTTCACAAGTAAAGGCCGGCACCGGCTGCCGGGCAGCCGGCAGCGGCGCCCTTCAGAACAGGAAATCATCCGCATCCAGCTGGCCGGGGCGCAGGTCCTCCAGGAAGATCCTGCCCGACCCGGTGCCGATCAGCGTGCCGCCGTCCGCCCGGCTGATGTCGAGGCCGTCAAACCCGTCCGCCGCCGCCCCGCTCAGGTCGATCAGGTCCGTGCCCGGCACGAAATCCGCGACCGTGTCGCGGCCGTGGCCGCGGGCAAAGACAAAGACATCGGCGCCGCCCTGCCCGGCCAGCTTGTCGTTGCCGCCGCCGCCCTCCAGCCGGTCATCGCCGCCGCCGCCGGTCAGCCGGTCCGCGCCGCCGCCGCCCTTCAGCAGGTCGCCGCTGCCGCCGCCCGTCAGCCTGTCATTGCCGCCGCCGCCGATCAGCCGGTCCGCGCCGCCGCCGCCCTTCAGCAGGTCGCCGCTGCCGCCGCCCTTCAGCATGTCATCGCCGCTGCCGCCCATCAGCCGGTCCGCGCCGCTGCCGCCCTTTAGCAGGTCGCTGCTGCTGCCGCCCTTGAGAGTGTCGCTGCCGGTACCGCCGTCCAGCCGGTCGCGGCCGCTGCCGCCCAGCAGCAGGTCATCGCCGCTGCCGCCCTTGAGGGTATCGGTGCCGCCGCCGCCCGCCAGCACGTCGCTGCCCGCCAGGCCGTCCAGCAGGTCGCTGCCGCCGGTGCCCGAGATCCGGTCGCTGCCGCGGCTGCCGTAGAACCCGCCGCCGGGCAGGGTCACGCCGGGGGCCTGGCGCTCCGGGAAGGCAAACTGCAGCGAGGGGCCGAACACATCCTCCAGCGCCAGTTCGCCGCCGCCCTCCTGCACCAGCAGGATCCGGGTCTCCCCCGCCTCGATCTCGATGCCAAAACTGCGCCCGCGAGCGTCCAGCTGGGCAGCGCTGCGGAGGTCCTCGAACAGCGACAGGTCCAGCCGGTCCTCGCCGGGGGTGAAGCCGCGCACCGTCACCGCTCCGGCCGCCGGGTTGATGACAAAGACATCGGCGCCGCTGCCGCCGTCCAGTGCGCCGCCGCGGGCGCCTGCCACCAGCACGTCGTCGCCGGCCCCGCCAAAGAGGTCCGCACCGCTGCCGCCGCCGTCCAGCACGTCATTGCCGGCGCTGCCGTCCAGCCGGGCGGCGCCCGCCGCCGCCAGCCGCACCTCCCCCAGATCCGCCAGCGGCAGGGTGAACCGGCTGATGCCGCCTGCCGCGCCGGAGGCGGCAAAGACCTGCAGCGCGCCGCCCGCAACCGCCGCCTCCAGCGCGGTTACGTTCTGCAGCCCCAGACCGGGCATATGCTCCAGGCTCTGCAGGTGGATCAGCCCGGCGCCAGGCGCCAGGGTGAACAGGCTGAGGCCGCCGTCATTTCCCGCCGCCAGCACCAAAACATGGCCCTCCGCCTCCACCACCTCCAGCGCGCTGACGCCGCCAAAGCGGGTCATCGCGGTGTCCATCAGCTGGGCCTCAAGGCGCAGCCCCCCGTCCGCCGCCACCTGCACCAGGGTGAGCGAGCTGCTGCCCGCGGCGCCGATCAGCGCCCAGGATTTGCCGAAGGCCTCAAAGCTTTCCAGCGCGGTGATGCCAGAGATGGACAGCCCCTGCGCCGCGCCCAGATCATCGGCCGGGCTCAAGGCGCCGGTGGCGGCATCGGCGCGGCAGCTGTGCAGCCCTTGCGCATCCGCCGCCAGCAGCACCGGGCCGCCAGCGGTCTGCACCGTCGCCAGCAGCGCCGCCGGATCCAGCTGCAGGGCGCCGCTGCCGCCCGCGGCGGCGGTCCGGCCCTGCACATCGCCCGCCGCATCCAGCTGCCAGCCCTGCAGCGCGCCGCTGGCGGCCCCCACCGCGTAAAACGCCGATCTGCCGCCCGCCAGCTCCAGCAGCGCTACCGCGCCGAAGCCGCCCGCATCGGCGCCCGCCAGCGCGTCGCGCTGCTGGCCGCCCAGGCTGCCGCCGTCCTGCAGCTCGTAATAGGTCAGGTCGCCCCCGCTGGTCTGGCCCTGCACCAGCCGCACCGCACCGCCCGCCTCGGCCAGCTGGACCGGGCCGGTGCGCAAGGATACCGCGCCATGCAGCTGCTGGCCCGCCAGCTGCGGCAGGCTGCCATCGCCGGACAGCTGCCAGCGGCTGATGCCGCCATTCAGGCCGGTGACGGCATAAAGCGTGGCCTGGCCGTCCTGCACCGCGATTTCCAGATCGCGCAGGCCGGTGCCGAAAATCAGATCCTCCGTGCCGAACCGTCCGGTGAATGCCAGTGCCATGACCCGCTCCTTTGCGCTTGCGATCCAGGACTCAGGCTGGCGGACCCGCCGGGCGCAAAGCGGGAAGCAAAACGGGCGAAATCAGGGACATTGTTTACAGATTGACGACAATTGCGCGAACAGGCCGGGAACGGGGCCGGAACAGACGCCTCCTGCCCCGCCCTGCCCGCAGCCGTTGCGTCCCCGGCGCACGCCCCGTTAGCGCCCGCTTGACCCGGCTCTGGCACTCTGGCGCGGATCCCGTTTCCCGCCACAGCCGGAGCCCCTGCCCCATGACCCAGTCCTCGCCGATCCTTGCCCTGCCCTACCTGATGCCCTCCCAGGCGCAGAAACATGTGACCCACAACGAAGCGCTGCAGCTGCTGGATGCCCTGGTGCAGCTCAGCGTTCAGGGGTTCGATGCCGCCACCCCGCCCGCCAGCCCGGCCCCGGGCGAGAGCCATGCGCTTGGCGCGGCGCCGCAGGCGGCCTGGGCCGGCCATGCCGGCGAAATCGCGGTCTGGCAGGGCGAGGGCTGGCTGTTCCTCGCCCCCCGGCCCGGCTGGCGCGCCTGGAGCCTGGCGGAGGCGGAACTGCGGGTCTGGGACGGCAGCGCCTGGATCCTGCCGCCCGCCGCCACCCAGAACCTGGCCCGGGTCGGGGTGGGCACCGCCGCAGACGCCGCCAACCCGCTGTCGGTCTCCGGCCCGGCAACGCTGCTGACCCATGCCGGAGCGGGCCATCAGCTCAAGGTGAACAAGGCCGCCGGCAGCGACACCGCCTCCGTGCTGTTCCAGTCCGGCTGGAGCGGCCGGGCCGAGATCGGGCTCGCGGGCAATGACGATTTCTCGGTGAAGCTCTCCGCCGATGGCAGCGGCTGGAGCACCGCGCTGGCGCTCAAGGCAAACGGCCGCGCGGGCCTTGGCACCGCCAGCCCGGCGGCGCATCTGGAGATCCTGGGCGGCAGTGCCGACTACCTGCTGGCAGGCGATGGCAGCACCGGTTTCCGGCTTGGCGCGGACGGCAACGGCAGCTGCTCCGGCGCCTGGTCCGGCGGCGGCGCTGATTACGC
This sequence comes from Leisingera daeponensis DSM 23529, assembly GCF_000473145.1. Lineage (NCBI taxonomy): Bacteria > Pseudomonadati > Pseudomonadota > Alphaproteobacteria > Rhodobacterales > Roseobacteraceae > Leisingera > Leisingera daeponensis. The sequence goes on from NZ_AXBD01000006.1 coordinate 71,710, forward strand.
GGAATGGTTCGAATGGGCCGACGGCAACCCGGACGCCGAGGACCGCCGCGGCCTCAGCGTGGTGCTGGAAGGCGCCAGGATCCGCCCGGCCCGGCCCGGCGAGGTGCCCATCGGCGTGATCAGCAGCAATCCGGCGGTGATCGGCGACGGCGATCTGGACGGCTGGAAGCGCCGCTGGCGGCGCGACGCCTATGGCGGCCTGCTGCGCGATGCGGCAGGGCAGCCGCAGGAAAACCCCGCCTATGATCCCGGGCGGCCTTACGTGCCGCGCTCAGAACGCCGGGAATGGGCGCTGGCGGGTCTTCTGGGCAAGCTCCGGCTGCGCCGCGGCCAGCCCGCAGCGCCGGGCTGGACCCGGATGCGGCAGATCTCCGCGGAGGTGGAGGAATGGCTGGTGCGCTGAGGCCCGCCGGGGCCTTGCGCCGCCCGTACCCTTCGTCCCTACCCTTTGGCGCCCTGGCCGCGGGCGCGCAACTGCAAACGCGGCCCGCTTTGCGGCAGCCCGGGTTACGCCAGCCCGACCACGTCGATCAGCTTCAGCCCTTCCGGCAGCTTGTCCTTGAGGCCGGCAAAGGCAGAGTGCTTGACCAGCACGCAGGCCACATCGGCTGCGGCCAGCGCCTGGTCCAGGTCCGCAAGCACGATGCCGCCTTCGCCCAGCGGCGCGGGCAGCGTCTTGATATGCGGCTCTACCGCCAGCACCTGGCAGCCCAGCTTGCTGAGTTCCGCGGTGATCCCCAGAGCGGGGCTTTCGCGCAGGTCGTCAATATCGGGTTTGAACGCCAGGCCCAGGCAAGCCACCTTGATGTCTTCCATCGCGCGGGACGGGTCCGCAGCCAGCACGTCCATGACCGCATCGCGCACCTTCTGCAGGACCCATTTGGGCTTGCCGTCATTGCCATTGCGGGCGGCGCGGATCAGCTTGGCCTCCTCCGGAGCGGAGGCGACGATGAACCAGGGGTCCACGGCGATGCAATGGCCGCCGACACCGGCGCCCGGCTGCAGGATATTGACGCGAGGGTGGCGGTTGGCCAGCGAAATCAGCTCCCAGACGTCGATGCCGAACTTGTCGCAGATCACCGACAGCTCGTTGGCAAAGGCGATCTGCACATCGCGCGAGCTGTTCTCGGTCAGCTTGCACATCTCGGCGGTCTTGGCATCGGTGACGATGCAGTCGCCCTGCACCACCTTCTTGTACATCGCAATCGCCATCTCGCTGGCGCGTTCGGTCATGCCGCCGATGATGCGGTCATTTTCCACCAGTTCGCGCACCACATGGCCGGGCAGCACCCGTTCGGGGCAATGCGCCACCTGCACGTCAGCGTCATTGCCGGCATCCTGCGGGAAGCTCAGGTCCCGCCGTGCCTCGGCCAGCCAGGCCGCCATCTGCTCGGTGGCGCCAACCGGCGAGGTGCTTTCCAGCACCACCAGATCGCCCGCCTTCAGCACCGGGGCAATCATATTGGCCGCCGACTGGATGTAGCTCAGGTCCGGCTCATAGCCTTCCCGGAACGGGGTGGGCACGGCGATGACAAACGCCTCGGCCGGCTCTGCCTCAAGCGTTGCGCGCAGATTGCCATCGGTGACCGCCTTGTGAACGATCCCGTCCAGCTCCGGCTCAACGATGTGGATTTTGCCTGCATTGATCGTCTCAACCACCTTGGGGGAGACATCAACGCCAATGACTTCGACCCCCCGGGCGGCAAACAGGGCGGCAGTCGGCAGGCCGATATAGCCCAAACCAATCATCGAGATACGATCAAACATCTTGTCCTCATTATCCAGGTATTTGAAATTCTGCTCAGTCGCGGGTCAGCGCCGCGGCAATCCGCTCGGATGCCTTGCCGTCGCCATAGGGGTTCAGGGCGCGGGCCATCCCGTCATAGGCCTGCGGATCGTTCAGCAGCCGCAGCGCTTCGCTGCGGATCTTCTCCGGATCGGTGCCGACCAGGCGCACGGTGCCTGCCTCGACCGCTTCCGGGCGTTCGGTGGTGTCGCGCATGACCAGAACCGGCTTGCCGAGGCTCGGCGCCTCCTCCTGCACACCGCCGGAGTCGGTGATCAGGAAATGCGACCGCTGCATCAGCCAGACAAACGGCAGGTAGTCCTGCGGCTCGATCAGATGCACCGCCGCAGCATCCCCCAGGATCCGCTTCACCGGCTCCTGCACATTGGGGTTCAGATGCACCGGGTAGACGATTTGGACATCGCTCTCTTCGCTGATCCCGCGCAGCGCCTGGCAGATGTTCTCAAACCCCTGTCCGAAGTTTTCCCGCCGGTGGCCGGTCACCAGGATCATCCGCTTGCCCTCCTCCAGGAAGGAGAAGCGGGCCCGCATCTCTTCATTCAGCGCCGCATCGCTGCCGAACCGGGCCACCACCTGCTGCAGCGCGTCAATCACCGTGTTGCCGGTGACGATGATGTTTTCCTCCGCCACATTCTCGGCCAGCAGGCTCTGGCGGGCGGTTTCGGTGGGGGCAAAATGCAGGTCTGCCATCCGGCCCACCAGCATGCGGTTCATCTCTTCAGGCCAGGGCGCATAGATATTTCCGGTGCGCAGCCCGGCTTCGACATGGCCCACGCTCACCTGCGCGTAAAAAGCCGCCATCGCCGCCGCCATTGTGGTGGTGGTGTCGCCATGCACCAGCAGCCGGTCGTAATGGTGTTCCTTTAAAACATCACGCAACGCCAAAATGATTCTGGAGGTGATATCGGTCAGATCCTGGCCCGGCTTCATCACGTTCAGGTCGAATCGCGGCGTGATGCCAAAAAGCTGCAAGACCTGATCCAGCATCTCCCGGTGCTGTGCGGTCACGCACACATCCACCTGAAGCCCCTCGGTTGCCTGCAGTTTTTTGACGACAGGCGCCATCTTGATGGCCTCCGGACGGGTGCCAAACACCATGAGAATTTTCAACTTCAGACCCTCTTTGAAACGCGCTGGAAACGCGGTTCTCTTAGCAACTCTGGTTTGAAATACAACCTGCCACTTTTTCAGCAGGGTTTTGCGCAAAAGAAAGCCGGGCGGATTGCAGACGGCTTGTCCTGCCGGTAGTAGGAGGCCGGAACAACCGGCCCAGAACCGGGCTGCAGGGCAGCAGATAAAGAGGATCAGCAGCTTTGACAAGACAGTATTTCGGGACCGACGGCATCCGTGGCCGGGCCAACACAGGCCCCATGACTGCCCCCTTCATGGTCCAGCTCGCTGCCGCCGTCGGCCAGTATTTCAACGCCACCTCGCAAACCCGCCGGGTGGTGATCGGCAAGGACACCCGGCGCTCCTGCTACATGCTGGAAAATGCCCTCACGGCCGGCTTCACCGCGGCCGGCATGGATGTCTTTGCGCTGGGGCCGCTGCCGACCCCGGCGGTGGGCCTGCTGACCCGCTCGATGCGCGCCGATCTGGGCGTGATGATCTCGGCCAGCCATAACCCGCACCACGACAACGGCATCAAGTTCTTCGGCCCCGACGGCTTCAAGCTGTCGGATGCCGCCGAGCAGGAGATCGAGGCCATCCTGGACGCAGGCCCCGGCGCCACGGACACGGACCACCTCGGCAGGGTCACCCGGCTGAACGACTCCGCCGCCCGCTATGTCGAATATGCCAAGACCACCATTTCCGGCGGGACCCGGCTGGACGGGCTGAAAATCGTGATCGACTGCGCCAATGGCGCCGCTTACAAGGCCGCTCCGGAAGTGCTCTGGGAACTGGGCGCCGAGGTCATTCCGGTCGGCGTGGCGCCCAACGGCTACAACATCAACGACGGCTGCGGCTCGACCAGCCCCGGGCTGGCAGCAAAGACGGTGCTGGAGACCGGCGCCGACCTGGCGATCTGCCTGGACGGCGACGCCGACCGCATCATCATGCTGGATGAAACCGGCACGGTGGTGGACGGCGACCAGATCATGGCGCTCTTGGCCTCCCATTGGGCGCGCCAGGGCCGGCTCAACCGCAACACCCTTGTTGCCACGGTGATGTCGAACCTCGGTCTGGAGACCTACCTGGCGGATCAGGGCATCACCCTGCGCCGCACCGCGGTGGGCGACCGCTACGTGGTCGAGGAAATGCGCCAGGGCGGCTTCAACATGGGCGGCGAGCAATCCGGCCACATCGTGATCACCGACAACACCACCACCGGCGACGGGCTGCTGGCCGGGCTGCAGGTGCTGGCGCTCTTGAAGGAAACCGGCGAGAAGGCCAGCCGCCTGACCCGCCAGTTCACACCGGTGCCGCAGCTGCTGCAAAACGTCCGCTACGCGCCGGGGCAGAACCCGCTGGACCAGGCCGCCGTGCAGGACGCAATCCGCCGCGGCGAGGCCGAGCTGAACGGCAGCGGCCGCCTGCTGATCCGCAAGTCCGGCACCGAACCGCTGATCCGGGTGATGGGCGAGAGCATGGATGAGGCGCTGCTGCAGGCCGTGGTGGCCAATGTGGCGCAGAGCGTTGCGGAAGCCGGGTGAGCCGCAGCCCGGAAGCGTTCCGGTCCGGCCTGCTGGCGGCCGCACAGGTTCTGCGGGCCTGCGGCAGGTCTGCATCTGAGCGCCAGCTGCGGCGGCTGGCGCTCCGGTCTGCAGGTGATGCGGGCGGCTTATGGCGCCTTCTGCGCCAATCCCAAGATGCGGGCGATCCCGGCGCCGCGCTTGCCCTCTACCGGGATCTCATCGCGGTGCTGGAACCGCAGCACGGGGCGGCGGCGGCCGAAGCGCTTAGCGCTCTGGCGCAAGAGCCGGTTGCCGCCCTGCACATGGCCGATACCCTTCCCGCCCCGCCCCCGGAGCCGCTGAAGCCCATTCCCGGACGGGTGGCCTATCTGCTGAACTATGCCCTGCCGCAAGTGGCAAACGGCTACACCCTGCGCGGCCAGGCCATAGCTGCCGCCCTGAAAACCCATGGGGTGGACCTGGTCTGCCTGACCCGGCCCGGCTTTCCTCTCGACCGCTCCCCGCCGCAGGCGCTCCGCCCCGCAGACCAGGTGGCTGAAGTCGAATACCTGCACGAGGCCCTGCCGGTCCTGGAAGGGTTTTCCGGGTTCTCCGCCTATCTGCCCGCCGCCGCCAGTGCCCTGGAGGCCCGCCTGCGCGCGCTGCGCCCTCAGACCGTCATCGCGGCCTCGAATTTTCAAAACGCCCTGCCCGGGCTGATCGCCGCCCGGCGCCTGGGCCTGCCGTTCTGCTACGAAGTGCGCGGTTTCTGGGAGCTCACCCAGCTTTCAGCGGATCCCGGCATCGAGCCAACGCTCTTCTACCAGCTGCAATATGCGCTGGAGTGCCGCACGGCTGCCCAAGCAGACCATGTGTTCGCATTGGCCGCCCCGATGCGGGAGGAGCTGATCCGGCGCGGTGTGCCTGCGGATAAGATCACCCTGGCGCCCAACGGCTGCGATATCGGGAAATTCATTCCGCAGCCCCGCAATGCCGCGCTGGCAGCACGCTACGGCATCCCGGAAGATGTGCCGGTGCTCGGCTACATTGGCAGCTTCGTGCAGTATGAAGGGCTGGACGATCTTGTCCGTGCCTGCAGCCTGCTGCGGCAGCAGGGTCTGGAGTTCCGGCTGCTGCTGGCAGGCAGCGGGCCGGCTGAAGAAGACATCCGGCATGCCGCCTCGGAGGCCGGGCTGGACAGCTGGCTCATCATGCCCGGCCGCATCCCGCATGAGGAGGCCGCAGCGCATTACTCCCTGATCGACATCACCCCTTTCCCGCGCAAGCCTCAGCCTGTCACCGAACTGGTGCCGCCGCTGAAGCCGCTGGAAGCGATGGCCATGGAAAAAGCGGTTGCGGTCTCTTCCGTGCGGCCGCTTGCAGAGATGGTCACGGATGGCGAAACCGGCGTGACTTTCGAGAAGGGCGATACCGCAGACCTGGCCCGCACCCTGGCGCAGCTGATCGCCGATCCGGCGCTGCGCACGCGCCTGGGCAAGGCAGGGCGCACATGGGTGGCGCAAGAGCGCAGCTGGAGCCAGGCAGCGATGGCGATTGCCCGCACCGCCGGCAGCCCTGTTTCAAAGCCAGGAATACAATGACGCATCTTTACCCCCAACCCGTTTACGGCCTGCGCTGCGGGCGGTATCAAAACCAAGCCTTTTCCACAGCGGGCAAAGGTCATTTTCATTGGCTCAGCTTGGGTGCCTCACATCATGCAGGTTGACGAAACCCGCAGCGGCCTGATCCAGGCGGCACGGGAACTGGAACGCTTAGGGCGGCAGAACTCTGCGATAGCTCTGCTGCAGTCGGCGGCCCAAGACGGCAACGACACAGCCCTTCTATGGGCATTGCAAAAAACCGCAGAACGCGGACAAAACCAGCAGGCGGCCCAGACTGCCCTGCAGCGGCTGGAACAAGCCCTTGGCCCACACAGCCGTGAACTGGCTCGTATCCGCGGCAGCCGCCATGTCTTCGTAGAGTCGGGATGGAATACGGGCACGCCGCGGGTCGCAGGCATTATGGATGAGTTCACGGCCGCCAGCTTTGCCCCGGAGTGCGTGTACCTTCCCCTTGAACCTGAACGCTGCATCACCCAGCTGGCGCATTTCCGGCCGGCATTCGTATTTGTAGAATCGGCCTGGCATGGCAGCGGCGGCGCCTGGAACCGTATGGTCAGCACACCTGCTCCGCAGCTCATTGGGATGCTGGAGTGGTGCAGGCAAAACGGCATCCCCTCTATTTTCTGGAACAAAGAAGATCCGGTCCATTTCCACACCTTCCTGGATGCAGCGCGCCTATGCGACTTTGTCTTCACGACCGACATGGACTGCATCCCGTCCTACAAGGACGCCTTGGGTCACGCGCAAGTCTACTTCCTGCCTTTTGCGGCCCAGCCCCAAGTGCACAATCCGATCGCCACGCTGCCGCGCAAAGACGCCTTCAACTTTGCCGGGTCATATTATCTGCGCTACCCCGAACGCCAGCGCGATCTTGCTGCCATCACCGAAACGGCCCGCGCCTTGCGGCCGGTCGAGATCTACGACCGGCACCACGGCCAGGATCATCCGCACTACAAGTTCCCGGACAAATACCGGCCGATGATCCTGGGCGCGCTGCCGTTTTCTGAGATCGGCAAGGCTTACAAGGGCTACCGCTACGGCATCAACATAAATACCATCAAACAGTCGCAGACCATGTTCGCCCGCAGGGTCTATGAGCTGATGGCCTCAAACACCGTGGTGGCCAGCAATTTCTCCCGCGGAATGCGGATGCTGTTCGGCGATCTGGCAATCTGTTCGGATCAGCCCGCCAGGCTGTCCGGCGCCTTTGAAGCGCTCACCGCAGAGGACACAAGATATCGCAAGTTCCGGCTGCTGGGGCTGCGCAAAGTCCTGCAGGAGCACAGCTATGCCGCACGCCTGAGCTACATCCTCTCCAAGGTCACCGGCCAGCCCTTCGCGCCAAGCCTGCCAGCCGCCGCACTGATTGCCTCTGCTGCCACCGCAGAGGAGGCACGCAGGCTGACCGCTGCCTTCCAGGCCCAGGCCCACCCCCGCAAGCACCTGTTCCTGCTCACTCCGGAAGCCGCCGCCCCCGGCAGCGGCGGCGATGTCTCGGTGTTCAGCCACGCCGAAGGCCTGCTCGCGGCGTTTGACAAGCGGCGCCGTGAATTTGCCTTCGCAGGCTGCCTTGATCCGGCCGATTTCTACGGCGAACACTACCTGACCGACCTGCTGCTCGCGCCCCGCTACAGCGACGCCGACGGGGTCTCGAAGGGCTGCTATTTTCAGGCCACAGGCCATGGCGCTGCCCTGCAGCGCGAAGACCTGCGCTACCGCCACACCTGTTCCATGCGGCTTGCCGCGGGCCTGGTGCGCACCCGGCATCTAACCGGCAGCCTGCTGGCAGACTGCCTCCACAACCCGGCCTCGGCCGCCGCCGAAGATCTGCACACCCTCGCCATTGACGAATTCAACTACTGCCGCAACGGCGCCGAAGATCCCGCAGCACAGTCCCTGGCCCGCGATATGGAGCTGCCCTGCCAAGGCGCCCCTCTGGCCCGCTTCTACGGCATCGCGGAAGACTTGCCCGCCGCCAAACCGCGCCCGCGCCCGCAGGCCCTGCCCGCCCTGACCGCGGCGGAGATCTTCTCCGGCGCTGTCCTGCCCAAGGGCAGGCCTCTGGCCAAGCACCTGCGGGACGGGCGGCTCGTAATCACCTCCCAGGATGAGGCTGACGGACCCGCCGATGTCTGGATGGCACGCAAGTATCCGCGCGCCGCGCTCAACCTGGAGAACAACAGCTGGTTCAGCTTCGGCTTCACCCGCAGCCTGCCGCACGGCCAGCTGGTTTGCGAATATTATGATAGCGGCGGCGGGAAAATCAGCCATTCAATGTTCGCTAAAGGCGGACGCCATGCCCTGGCGCTGCCGGAGCACTGCACTCAGGTCCGCTTCGGCCTGAGGCTGCGCGGCCCTGGAACATTGGAGCTCTCGGATCTGGTCTTCGGTGATCAGGCCGTGTTTCCACCAGTGATCGCCGGCCGCTCCGGGACCCTGGTTCTGACCAAGCAATACCCCTCCTGCGATGACCTCTACAAATACGGTTTCCTGCACAGCCGCATCCGGGGCTACCGCCGGCAGGGGCTGGATGTTAACGTCTTCCGCCTCACCACCAGCAGCGCGCAACCCTATGACGAATTTGAAAATGTCGACGTCGCCACCGGAGATGCCGCGCTGCTGGACGCAACCCTGCGCAGCGGCCGTTGTAAACATGTCCTAGTGCATCTTCTGGACCCCGCCATGTGGGAGGTTCTGAAAAAGCATCTGCACAGGATCCGGGTCACAATCTGGATACATGGCGCCGAGATCCAGCATTGGCAACGGCGGGCGTTTGAGTTCCCGCGCATGTCTGCCGCTCAGGTTGAGCAGAAGAAACATCGGACCGGCACATACCTCAAGCTTTGGCAGGAAGTCTTCTCCAGCCCGGAAGCAAACCTGCATCTTGTTTTTGTCTCCCGCACCCTGCTGGAAGAAGCCACCGCAGATGTTGGGCGGCCGCCGCCGGACGGCCGCTATTCGGTCATTCACAACTTCATTGACGGGGAGATTTTCCGCTACTCCCCCAAAGCCCCCGAAGACCGCTTCCGCCTGCTTTCCATCCGGCCCTATGCAGGCCGCAAATACGCAAATGATCTGACCGCGGCAGCAATTACCGCCCTCTCCCAACGGCCGGGTTTCGAGGCGTTTGACATCACCATCGCCGGCGACGGACCGGATTTTGAGGAAGAGACCAAACCGCTGCGGCGCTTCCCCAATGTGACGTTGCGCCAGGGCTTTCTGACCCATCCGGAAATCGCTGATCTGCACCGCAGGCACGGTGTGTTCATCACCCCGACCCGCTGGGACAGCCAGGGCGTTTCGCGGGATGAAGCAATGGCATCAGGCCTGGTCCCGGTTTCGACCCGGACCTCAGCCGTTCCGGAATTCATGGATGAATCCTGCGGCATTCTCACCCCGCCCGACGATGCCTTGGCGCTTGCAGATGCCATCGAAAGACTGTCGCTGGATCCGGATATGTTCCTGCGCCTGTCCAAAGCCGCTGCAGGCCGCGCGCGTGCGCAATCCGGCTTTCAGCAAACCATCGCCCGCGAAACAGCCCTAATCAGAGCCTTATGACCAGATATCCGCCGCCGACCGCTTTCCTCATCCATCCAGCTCCTGTAACCACTGCCAAACCTGTCTGAGATTTGAGGCACCACAATATGCACAAGATTATTACGAGCCTCCCTGCTTCCGCCCCTCTCCCGAAGCAGGACGCCCAAGCTGGCCAGGACAGCGGGCCAGCGGACAAAGCACGCAACCGCATGCATTGGGTTGCGTCGCAAGTATCGGGAGAGCGTGTCTTGGATATAGGCACCCGCGAGGGCACACTCCCGATCTTGCTTGCCCGGGAAGGTTTCCATGCTGTTGGCATAGACCTGGATGCAGAAGCTGTCGCGTGTGCAAACAGCGCCCTCAGCGCGGAGCCCGAAACAGTCCGTGAGCGTATTGAGTTCCGCAATGACAGCCTCTTTCAAAGCGGTTTGGACACTATTTTCGACACCATTGTTCTGAACGATGTGATCGGGCATGTCAGTAATGTGCCCAATTTCCTGCGCCTCGCGTTCACTCACCTCAAGGAAAACGGCCGCGCCATTGTGACCACGCCTTTCGGCACCGGCACCGGCCACAAGCATGATTTTTTCCTGAGCGATATCGGCGAACTGCTGCAGCCTTACGGACAACTGGCAGCCATGAGTGTTGAAGACGGGTATATCCGGGCAGTCCTGATCAAAGGCCGCGGGGACAAAGAGCCTGCACCACTCCCCATCTCGCAGCTTCTTGCCGAAACGGAACGCGCCACGCTGAAGGCACAGGCAGCCCTGCTGGACTGTATCGGCCGGCTGCGGCAGGACCATCAGATCCAGCAGGCGGAGCTGGCCGCCGCGCGGCAAGCCGCAGCGCACAGCGAACAGGCGCAAGCGCTGCTGCAGCGTGAACTGGCCACGTGGCAAGCAGAAGCCCAAGCGTCCGGAGAAAAGCTGAGGGGGCTGCAAGCTGAGGTGCGCAAGCTGAACGCCCAGCTTCAGTCGGCCCAGGAAGATGCCCGGGAAAACCGGGACTCTTTGATCCGGCTGCGAACTGAGGTCAGCACTGGCCAAAACAGCCTGGCAGAGGAGCGTGCCGCCCTAAAAGCCGAGCTGCAGGCGATCACTCTGAAAGAGCAGGCTGCGGCAGAGGCTTGGGAGGCGGAAAAGGAGCGCTATGCTGCCAGCCTGGCAGACGCCGGGCAGCAGAATGCGGCGTTGCTGACGGAAATTCAGACCCTCACGGAACAGACCGCTCGACTTGCTGAAAAAAATGAGGCTTCGGCTGATCAGCCCAGCCCGCAAACGGCATCCGGAACAGACAGCACTGCATGGCTGAGGTTTCTGGAAACACTGCCCGCGAAAATGGGAGCGGAGGCACACCCGGCTGCTGAAATCTGCCTGCAGCTTTCCAGCGCAGCTGCAGCTGCCGATCCGAAAGCCGCCTGCCTGCTCAGCTCTATCGCGCAGAGCTTGATGCCAGGCCCGCGAGCAGACAAGATACATGGCTTCCGCCTGCTGCAGACCGGCTTACATCAGCAAGCAGCAACCCTGCTCGGCACTTTGGCGGAAACCGGCTATCCTGGTGTATCCTCCCGTGAGCAGCGGGAAATCGAGGCACTCCTTTCCGGCGCGGCAGCACCGGACATGCAACCCCAGTTGCGTGTCGCGGCCATCATGGACGAGTTCACCTACACATCCTATGCGCCGGAATGCGATCTCATGCAGCTTACTCCGGAAAACTGGCAGCAGGAGCTGCAAGATTTCCGCCCGCAGATGCTGTTCATCGAATCCGCCTGGCGCGGAAAAGGCGGTAAATGGGGCCCGAAGGTCGGCCACCTCAGCCCTGAGGTGCGGGGCATTGTGGCCTGGTGCAAAGACCGCCGGATCCCAACCGTATTCTGGAACAAGGAAGATCCGGTTCATTTCGAAACCTTCCTGACGACGGCCGCGCAATTCGACATTGTCTGCACCACCGATCTGGACCGCGTTGGATCCTACAAGGCAAAGCTGGGCCACGACCGGGTCTACTTCCTGCCCTTCGCCTGCCAGCCCGCTATCCATAACCCGGTTGAAACCTGGGACCGCCAGGATGCCTTCTGCTTTGCCGGAGCCTACTACGTCCGTTACCCGGACCGGACCCGGGATCTGGAGAACTTCATTGAAGCCCTGCCCGGTTTCCGGCCGCTCGAGATCTATGACCGCAACTTCGGCAAGGATCATCCCGATTACATGTTCCCGGACGCCTACAAGCCATTCATCGTTGGCACGCTGCCGCCAGAGCAGATTGACCGCGCCTACAAAGGATACCGCTTCGGCATCAACCTGAATTCCGTCAAAAACTCGCAAACCATGTTTGCCCGCCGGGTCTATGAGCTGCTTGGTTCAAACACCATAACGGTCTCTAACTATTCCCGCGGTCTGCGGCACATGTTCGGCAGCCTGGTGATCTCCAGCGACAACGGCAATGAAATCCTGGAGCAGCTGCAAAGTGCCGACCTGGACAAGCTGCGCCTGGCAGGGCTGCGCAAGGTTATGAGCGAGCACACATATGGCGCACGGCTGAACTATGTCGCCTGCAAAGCCGACCTTGCGGAAGATACATACAAGCTGCCTCCAGTCACTGTGCTGGCGCACGCACGGAACGAAAATGAAGCCCTGTCCCTGACAGCCCATTTCCGCCGCCAGGAAGGCGTGGAAGCCGAACTTCTCCTGGTGCTGGACAGCAGCCTCGCCTATCTCGCAGAGGCGCTTGAGGACCGCAACATCCGGACCCTGCCTGAAGCAGAAGCAGAAAACCTGCTGCTGGAAGACACCGCTGCCGAAGGCGCCTGGGGCGCCTGCATGGCAGCCGGCGACTACTACGGGCCGAATTATCTGCGCGACCTCCTGCTGGCCACGCGCTACAGCAAGGCCGCCGTCATCTGCAAGGCCGAGCATTATGCGTTTGAGGACAGCAGTGTATCCCTCAAGGCAAGCGGCCAGGCTTACCGGCCTGCCGCGGCAGCAGTTCTGCGCCGCGCCTTGCTGGCACCCTGCTTTCTGCAAGGGCAAACTCTGGAGCATCTGCTGACAGATTTGACCAATGCCTGCGTCTCTTCGGAGCAGCTTGAGATCCTTGCCATCGATCCCTTCAACTACTGCGAAAACGGCACTGGGGCGGACGGCGCTCCTTGTTCCGGCGTTGCTGCCGCCGTGGATGACCTGGAGGATTTGAACTCCGGCTACCCGCTGGCCGAGCTGAATCAGCACGCAGAAACCTGCGCCCCGGCAATCGCCCCCGTCACTAAGGCACCAGAGATTGCGGCCGGGGCGCTGATGGCAAAGGTCAGCGCCCCGGCGGACGGCAGCATCACCTGGGAAGAGGAGGCCGGCGGGCTGCTCCTGACCTCCAGCCTTCCGGACGGCAAACATATTTACCTCTACCAGTCCGGGGAGCACGCCGTGGCGGACGTGAGCCGGAACGGCCAGCTGCGGCTGCACCTCGAGGCGGACCCGGGGCTGAACCTGCAATGTGTTGCCCTGTTCTTGGACAAGGACAAGCAACGGCTGGGCCACGTCATGGGCCCGATGAACAAGAACACCCGGGCAGACCTGCCGGAGGGCACCGCCTGGGTGCGCTTAGGCCTGCGGATCTATTCGGGCGGCCAGGCCGTGGTCAAACGCCTGCTTCTGGGCGAGCGCGCGCCGCAGCCGGTTCCGGTCCTCAGCAAGGCCCGCCATTTGGTTCTGACCAATCACTACCCCTCTTGGGAGGATATCTACCGCAACGGCTTCGTGCATAGCCGGGTCAAGGCTTACCGCGAGCAGGGCGAGGCGGTGGACGTGTTCCGCCTGCGACCCGGCCGGGATCTGACCTTCCACGAATTCGAGGGCGTCGACTGCATGACCGGCAGCCGCCAGCAGCTTAACGCGATGCTGGCGCAGGGCCTGTACGACACGGTGCTGGTGCATTTCCTGGACGAAGACATGTGGCAGGTGCTGGAACCGCATGTGCGCCAGGGCCTGCGCGTCGTCGTCTGGCTGCACGGGGCTGAGGTGCAGCCCTGGTGGCGGCGGGAGTACAACTACCGCACCGAGGCCGAACTGGAGGCCGCCAAGGCCGCCAGCGGTAAGCGACTTGATTTCTGGCTCCGCGTCTTAGCCGATATCCCGCCAAACCTGCACTTGGTGTTCGTGTCGCAGTACTTTGCCGACGAGGTGATGGAGGATCTGGACATACGCCTGGCTCCGTCGACATACAGCGTCATCCACAATCCGATCGACACCGCTATCTTCCACTATATCCCGAAAGACAGCCAGAAGCGGCTAAAGGTTCTCTCCATTCGATCTTTCGCTTCCCCCAAATATGCCAATGACCTTTCTGTGGAAGCTATTCTGCAACTAGCCAAAAAGGCATTTTTCAAGGAACTGGATTTCCGCATAATCGGGCGTGGTGCCTTGTTTGAGGAAACAGTGGCTCCGTTACGGGGCTATCCGAATATCCATATTGAACAGCGTTTTCTAACACAGCATGAAATAGCTGAAGCTCAACGGGATTATGGTATATTTCTCAACCCGTCCCGCTGGGATAGTCAGGGCGTATCGCGGGACGAGGCAATGGCCGCGGGGCTGGTGCCGGTGACCACGGATATCGCGGCGATCCCGCAATTCGTAGACGAGACCTGCGGCTTCCTGGCCCCGCCGGAAGATGCGGCCGGCCTCGCCGCCGCGATCGAAACGCTGTATCACGACCCCGCCCGCTTCCAGCAAATGTCTGCCGCCGCCGCCGCCCGCGTGCGCCGCCAGTCCGGTAGGAATCTCATCGTCGAACAAGAACTGCGCCTGTTTGCCACGCGCCAAGACCAAGAGGAAACATCAGGCCATGATGCCGGACTTGCAGCCCGCTGACATCCCCCCCGCCGCACGACAAGAGCCCCAGAAACTGCCGGAATGCCTTTTGGGCCGGCAGATCTTGGAGTACCGGCACTACAGCTTGCAGGGCGAAGGGGAGCGCTATTCCCGGGAGATGCTTTCGGGGGATGGCGAAATCACCCTGGAGAGCGCCCATGCCACCGCCGGCTATTCCGGCGGGCTCGGCAGCTACCAGCTGCGGCTGAAACTGCCGGAGGCGGCCCTGGCCAATGGCATCGGCGCCCGGATCCGGCTGCGCGGCTGGCAGCAGATCAGCTACATCGCCATCGGCTACACCGGGGCCGGCGGCTTCGAGCACGTCAAGGCCGGCAACCCGGCACAGGACCAGTGGTTCGATTTCTCTGCCGGCCATGGCGATCTTGCCTGGGGCTGGCGGCACGGCTGGGCTCATCCGGATGACGCTCAGGCCCCCGATATCCGGCTCTACATCAAGGGCACGCCGGGCGAGGCCGCGCATCTGGATGTTGCGGACATGCTGCTCTGGCGGGAAGCGCCGCTCGACGGGGAGGCGCTGGCCGGCCAGAACCTGCCGCTGCCGCCGCGGGTCCTGCACGCCATCCGCGCTTATGAACTGAAATGCTTCCGCAGCTACCAGAGCCAGGCCCGGGCCTTCATGGAAGACGGCAAATGCCCGCTTTACGGGGATGTGCTGCTGGACTGGCCTGCGGATGCGGTGCTGCCGCCTGCCCTGCCGGAGACCGGCACCTACCAGTTTTCCTGGCACGCCCTGCACCCGGCGGTCATGCTGATGCTCCATGCCCATGACACCGGCGAGACCGGCCCGCTGTTTGCCGCCCGCGACTTGGTCATGAGCTGGCTGGAGCGCAGCTATGATACGCCCGACGCCAATATCAAATACGCTTGGTACGATCATGGCACCGCGGAACGCTGCCTGGCCATGATCCAGCTCTACGGCCTCGGCCAGGCGCATGGCTTTGACGCGCGCTGTCAGGACCGGCTGCGGCGCGCGATCTTCCGCCACGCCCAGCTGCTGGCCTCGGAAGTATTCTATGCGGGCCACCAGCCGACACGCTATCACAACCACGCCTGGTTTCAGGACCTGGTTCTGCTGGCAACCTGCCTGGCCTTTCCCCGCTGGCCCTGCGCTGCGCTCTGGACCAGGACCGCGATCAGCCGCCTGGAAGACCAGTTCAGCAAGCTGATCGTGCGGGACGGGGGCTATTCGGTTTTTGTCGAGAATTCGATCGGCTATCACCACGGCGTGCAGCGGCTGATCGAATTTGCCGGCAACCTCGCCACCCTCAGCGGCCAGCCAACGGAAATTCCCGCCGTCGCGGCGGAGCTGCAAAGCTTCTCGGACTTCTTCCGCTACCCCGACAGCCGCCGCACCATCAGCCAAGGCGACACCTTCCGCCTGCCCAATCAGGAGGAGGCCAATCCGCGCGGCCAGATCCCCTATGGCAAACCCGCCTTCACGGTGCTGCCGCAGGCCGGCTATGCGATCTGGCAGGGCAACCACCAGGACCGCCCCTTCATGCTGACGATGCTGGCAACCTCACTGTCGCGCACCCACAAGCACGAGGACAACCTGGCGGTCTCGCTCTATTTCGACGGGGTGGAATGGCTGATCGACAACAGCTTCTATTCGCATGAATACACCCAGCCCCTGCCCGCCTACCTGCGCTCGGCGGCGGCGCACAACTGCGTTTGCCTGCCCGGTCAGGCCTATTCGATCGACCCTGGCCTGGCGCATTTGGACGGCCGCAGCGAAGACGGCATCTGCGCCGCAGAAGGCGCGCATGAGGCTTACGCGGGGCTGACCCTGGCGCGGAGCGTGAGCGGGCCGCTGACGCAGCTGGACTTCACCGGGAAAGACGGGATTTCGCAACCGCAGGAGACCGCGCAGCTGCGCTTCCACTGCGGCGAGCATGTCACGGCCCGGCTGGAAGACGGCAAGGCGGTGCTGACGCATCCCGGCTCGGCGTTTTCGGTGATCCTCGAGTTCGGGGATCTGCCAGCGCGCATCGCCCGCGGCGAGCAGGACAGCACACCGATGGCCGGCCTGGTCGGACATCATTTCATGACCCACGCCGAAACCGATACGCTGATCGTGGATCTGGGCGGCCAGGAGACCGCCCGCTGGCGGATCAGCGCGACAAAGGGGTGACCCCCCCCTGGGTACGGGGCCTGAAGGGACCTCGTACCCAGCACACAGAAATATCATTCCCTTTATTTATGGCCAAATCGGTGAACATCACTCTTTCCAGAGATGGTATATTTTAAAACATAGGCACGCCGCTCTAAAATGAAGCGCCGTTTTACCCCCTTAATCCCCAAACATATACCGCGCACAATCCTCCAAGGAAATACCCTTGTAAAGATAAGAAGAATACTTCACCAAATTATCTCTATTTATCGTATTTATGACCCTTCCCGGAATCCCTCCAACAACACTAAATGGCGGGATATCCTTTGTGACGACTGCATTTGCACCAACAATAGAATGATGTCCAATCACTACCCCTCCAAGAATCTTTGCCCCTGTGGCGATGTAAACGCGGTCTTCTATGTGCGGAGCCACCCTCATATTTCCGGATGCATCCTTGGCCACCCTACCGCCACCAAGAGTGACATTCGATCCTATATTGACGTAGTCTCCGATTTTACAATTTCCATTGATGATAACACCCACTCCACCATAGCCAAAAGTGCACTTCCCCATTTTAACCGTATTTGGCACGGAAGAGTTTCTAACGAGCGTGATCAACCTTTCGCACTGCTGTGCTTTCAGAAAATCACCTTTCTGGATATAGTTGACAGCCATCCTGTGAATCTCAGCTATCGTTGGCACATCCTGAGACCCAATGATTGGGTTGAACATCGAAATTAACTCATCGACTCTTGCATCCAAAGCTTTTTTTACCGGCGTGGTGATTTGCAATGCAGCCGACAACTGAGAAGCAATATAAGAATAAACGCGCTCGGGAACATCGGTCGGATGAAAACCTTCTCCTTCTGGAGTTTGAGAGAAAACCATTTCCCGATCAATATCAACGGAAATGCACTCACACATACTCTCAAACCGCCTATAATATGCGTCTATAATATCATTTCTTCTGTCTACTTTGCGCTTAATGTCTTGCGAATACGGGCGCAGAGTTCCTTTTTCATCCAGGAAATACTCTGGCAAATACAGTTTCACCAAAACGGGGCGCGTTCTGGCAGGAAGCTGCTCCAGAATCCTGCGGCATCCGGCCTCCCACACCGCCCACGCGTCCGAAGAGTTTTGAACAAGCACGCGCCACTCATCACCCAATACTAAATTTTCCTTGATACGCTCAAAGTAGTTTGACGACGTAAGGCAAGCCCCGCTTTCCGCATTAACGATGTAGTTAAAAACCTCATCGAAGAAATCTATAAAAACAACATCTGTTTTTGCTTCAATGATCTCATCCACAAGAGTCTTATTAAGATCCCTGACAATAACCTTCCTGGAGAAACCATCTAAAGCCGACAGTTTTGAGGCAGCATCTTCCACACACACCTCAGGGCCTGTTGCTGAGGCTAAAGATATCTTTGGCGCATAAATTTTTTGGGACATGACACCATTTCCCAAAAAATCCAGTGACCTCTTAAGAATATGGCTTCCCACGACAGATACATTAATCATGTTTCTTCCTGTTAAGTCTTTCGTTTCCTCACGTACGACGCCTGTCTGTTTCGTATGAAACACATTCGCAACGCCCCACGTAGTTGGCTTCTGTCATTGTGTTCAACACGTCGCGCTTCCGAAATGGCCGTATGCTATGCATATCTGTTTCAGAATTGCGCCAGCCATCGGTTCACGGAGTAGAGTATCCAGATACGCGTTCCCGACAGCGACGGATCGCGCAGGCGCTCAAAGTAATTTGCAGCATAGGCCCTGTCGACATACTCAAACAGCGGCGCGTCCGGGTCTCCCAGCACCTCCTGTTCGAACCGGTCCTTCAGAGCCGTGTTGTACAGCGTCTTGAACTCGTGCCCGAAGCCGAATTTCGGCCGCTCGGTAATGTAAGCAGGCAGGTGCCGCCGCGCGAGATCGTAGATCCATGCCTTTGCCTGGCGGCCGCGGTTGCGGGTCTCAAAGCGGCTGCTCAGCACGGCCTCCAGGAGGGCGCGGCCTAGGAACGGCGCCCGCGCCTCGACGGATTGCGCCATCGAGCCGTAATCGAGCCGCGGCAGCAGGAGTTCTGGCAGCCGCAGCTTGTACTCCAGGTTCAAAATCCTCCGCGCATGCCCTTCGCTGCCTGGCACGCGGATTTCCTGCATCACATCCTGGAAGATGTCATAGGTCGTGCGCTCCGGTGCCGCGCCGCGCCAGAACTTCTCCTTGTTCACCTCGTAGAATCCGAAACACAGTCGCCGGGGGATCAGACGGCCGCCATCCACCAGCGAATGCAGCCATTTTTGCGCCTGAGGACCGTCCTTTTCAAAGGCCTGGAACTCGTCTATCGCATCGAAGTAGCTGTTGTACGCGCCCAGCTCGTCCCCGCCTTCGCCAACCAGCAAAACCTTACTGCCGCTCTGGTCCCGGACATGGCGTGACATGGCCGAGATCAGCACCATATCCGGCCAGGTGACAGGTGTATCCTGGACTGCGGAGCTCAGTCTTTCGAACTCATCCCAGAAATCCGAATCCTGTAAAGTGACATCAAGCAGGTCCACGCCGAGATCCCTGCTGAACGTTCTTGCGATCACGGCTTCGTCGTCTGATGTCCGGGTACCCGCCCGGGTGACATTAACCGCACACAAGCGCTTGGAGCCGCCTCCGGTGCCCCGCCGCCTGATCCGTTCGGCAAATGCCAGGTTCAAGGAAGAATCGAGACCGCCGCTCAAGGCCACTGCAAGCGGCGTATCGGACTGGCTTTGCAGGGAAATACTCTCTGCCAGAGCGGCCTCCCCGCGCTCAAGTATGTCTTCGTAAGAAAAATCTTCCACCCGGTTCAGGATGTCCGCAATGTCCCAGTAGCTTTCTTCAGCGGCCTCTGCCGGCCGGTCCAGCCGGATCTCAAGAAAGCAACCGGGCTTCAGTTTCTGCACGCCCTTGAACAGGGACATTCCCGGCGGTGGCGAGAGCATCGTGAGATAGTGGTACAAGGCCTGCTGATCCACCGCCCGGCGGCCTGTACCGGCACCTGTCAATGCCCGGGCCTCTGACGCAAATGCAATCTGCCCGTCTGGCAGCCACGTGTAGTACAATGGTTTTTCGCCAATCCGGTCCCGGACCAGGATCAGCGTGTTTTGCCGCCGGTCATATATTGCGAAGGCAAACATACCCTCCAAGCGGGAGAAGAATGCCTTCCCCTCCAGCGCATAGCCGGCCAGCAGCACCTCAGCATCCGATCGCTCCGTCCTGAACCGGTAGCGCTCCTCCAGTTCTCTCCGCAACTGGCGCCAGTTGTAGATTTCACCGTTGAAGACAAGGACGAAACTGCCATCAGATGTTTGCATCGGCTGGTTCGCAGCGGCACTTACATCTTGAATACTCAGTCTGGCATGCCCGAATGTCAGCCGGCCATTCTGAAACACGCCAGCTGCATCCGGTCCGCGCGCAGACATGACCTGAAGCATTTCCCGGATGTCGAATAATGCCTCTGCTTGTCTCCCCAGGAACCCGGCAATACCACACATTCCTCACGTTCCCTTTCCAGCACAGGCTGCGATTTATATTGAAGGAGCGGTTGTCCGCCCCCTACTCCACCGTCACCGATTTCGCCAGGTTGCGGGGCTGGTCCACGTCGGTGCCTTTCTCGACCGCGGTGTGATAGGCCAGCAGCTGCAAGGGCACCGCATAGGCGATGGCGGCAAACGGGCCCGGCACCGGCGCCATGCGGACCGGCTGCCAGATGCCGTCCGCAGCGGCGTCCAGCCCCTTGGCATCGCTCACCATCACGATCTTGCCGCCGCGCGCCATCACTTCCTGCATGTTCGACACGGTCTTGCCGAACAGCTCGTCATGCGGCGCCAGCACCACCACCGGCATTTCCTCGTCGATCAGCGCGATGGGGCCGTGCTTCAGCTCGCCGCTGGCATAGCCCTCGGCGTGGATATAGCTGATCTCCTTCAGCTTCAGCGCGCCTTCCAGCGCCAGCGGATAGAGCGCGCCGCGGCCCAGGAACAGCGCATGGCTGAACCGCGCCAGCTGCGATGCCACGGCCCGCACCTCCGTCTCGCAGGCCAGGGCTTCGGCCACCTGGCTGGGCATGTGGCGCAGCTGCGCCTCGTAATCCTGCAGCAGCCCGGCCGGCTGCGCCCCGGTCTGGCGCGCCGCCTCCAGCGCCAGTGCGGCCAGCACCGCCAGCTGGCAGGTGAAGGCCTTGGTGGAGGCCACGCCGATTTCCGGCCCGGCGTGGATCTGCAGCGCCAGGCCGCTTTCCCGCGCGATCGAGCTTTCGGGGACGTTGACCACCGACAGGATCATCCCGGCCTTGCCCGCGCAGTAGCGCAGCGCCGCCAGGGTGTCGGCGGTTTCCCCCGATTGCGACACGAACAGCGCCAGGGTGCGCTCCGAGACCGGCGGCTCGCGGTAGCGGAACTCCGAGGCGATATCGACCTCGACCGGCAGGCGGGCGATCTGCTCGAACCAGTATTTGGCGGTCAGGCAGGCCAGCGAAGCGGTGCCGCAGGCCACCATCACCACCCGGTCGAACCGGCTGAAGTCGATCTGCTGCAGCGCCCGCTGCCCGTCGCCGCCGTCCAGGTAGTATTTCAGGGCCGCGCCCAGAACCGCGGGCTGCTCGGCGATCTCCTTGGACATGAAATGGCGGTGGCCGTCCTTGCCCACGGCCGCCACCGACTGCGCGATCTCGCTGCGGGCACGCTCCGCCGGGCGGCCTTCGGCATCCTCGATGGCGCAGCCCGACCGGGTCACCACGGCCATGTCGCCCTCGTCCAGATAGGTGACCAGCGAGGTCATCGGAGCCAAGGCCAAAGCGTCCGAGCCGATGAACATCTCGCCTTCGCCCCAGCCGATCGCCAGCGGGCTGCCCTGGCGGGCGGCGACGATCAGGTCCTCCTCGCCCTCGAACAGGAAGCACAGCGCATAGGCGCCTTCCAGCCGGGCAATGGTCTTGCGGGCGGCTTCCGCCGGCTCCAGCCCCTGATGCAGGTAATAGTCGCACAGCATCGCCAGGGTTTCGGTGTCGGTCTCGGTTTCTGCCTTCAGCCCGTGCTCCGCCAGGAAGGCGCGCAGCTCCCGGTAGTTCTCGATGATGCCGTTGTGGACCACCGCAACCCGCTCGCGGGCATGGGGGTGGGCGTTCTGCAGGGAGGGGGCGCCATGGGTGGCCCAGCGGGTATGGCCGATGCCTGCGGTGCCCGCCAGCGGCTCATGCACCAGAAGGTCATTCAGGTTGGCCAGCTTGCCCACTGCCCGGCGGCGGCCGAGGCGGCCGCCGTTCACGGTTGCGATGCCCGCACTGTCATAGCCGCGGTATTCCAGCCGCTTCAGCCCTTCGATCAAAACCGGTGCCGCCTGATGCTGCCCCAGAACCCCGACGATTCCACACATACTCTTACCCTCTGAAGTGTCTTTTACGCGTCTTGCGCCGCGGCCTTGCGGGCCCGCAGGCGCTCTGCGGCCCCGGCCTTGTTGTCCTGTTCCGCCCGGCCCAGGGCCAGGGCGTCTTCCGGCACGTCCCGGGTGACCACGGATCCCGCCGCCACAATGGCGCCCGCCGCCACGGATACCGGCGCCACCAAAGCGCTGTTGCTGCCGATAAAGGCCCCTGCCCCCACCGCGGTGCGGTGCTTCATCACCCCGTCATAGTTGCAGGTGATCGTTCCGGCGCCGATGTTGGCTCCGGCGCCGATACGGGCATCGCCCAGATAGCTCAGGTGATTGGCCTTGGCGCCTGCCTCCAGCGTGGCATTCTTGGTCTCGACGAAGTTGCCGACCTTGGCGCCTTCGCCAATGGCGCTGCCCGGCCGCAGGCGGGCGTAAGGGCCGATCACGGCCTCGCGGCCGACCTGGCAGCCCTCCAAATGCGAGAAAGCGCGCACAACCGCCCCTTCCCCGATCTGCACGCCGGGCCCGAACACCACATTCGGCTCAACCAGGACATCCCGTTCCAGCCGGGTATCCGGCGCGAAGAAAACGGTTTCCGGCGCCACCAGCGTCACGCCCGCGGCCATCGCCGCCTGGCGGGCCCGGGTCTGAAAAATCACCTCCGCCCGGGCCAGTTCCGCCCGGGAGTTGATCCCCAGCGTCTCCTCCTCGGCGCAGGTGACCACGGCACAGGCCAGCCCCGCATCATTGGCCTGCTCCACAATACCGGTGAGGTAGTATTCCCCGGCAGCATTGCCGCAGCCGATCCGGCTGATCAGATCAAACAGATTTTTTCTGCTGCAGCAGATCACCCCGGAGTTGCACAGCCCGATCTGCAGCTCCTGCGGCGACGCATCCTTGGCTTCGACGATCCGCTGCAGCCGCCCGCCTTCCAGCACCAGGCGGCCGTAGCGGGCGGGGTCGGCGGGCTCGAAGCCCAGAACCACCACATCCGCCGCCGCACGGCGCGCGTCCAGCATCGCCTGCAGCGTCTCCGGCCTGATAAAGGGGGTGTCGCCGAACAGAACAATCACATCCCCGTCGAAATCCGCCAGGGCTCCGCGCGCCTGATCGACCGCATGAGCCGTTCCAAGCTGTTCTTTTTGAATGACAATTTCAGCATGCGGCATATGCTCCTGAAGCGCCTGCGAAACCTGCTCCGCGGCAAACCCCGCAACCACGACACAGCGGTCCGGATCCAGCCCGGCGGCCGGCTGCATCGCATGGAACAGCATCGGCAGGCCTGCAATCGGGTGCAGAACCTTCGGTTTGGAAGACACCATCCGGGTTCCGCGGCCTGCGGCAAGAACAACAATTGCAAGGGGCATACCGAATCCGTTTCTCACGCCAGTTCCGCTCAGGAGGTACCGGTTCACGGCATGAAAGCCAAGCCAGCCGCCCCCCCGGACCACACGTAAAACGCGCCTTCCCCCTTGCTCCTCTCACGCTCTCCCCATAAACAGCAAGCGCCCTCCAGATAATTATTGAACAGGTCCGCCGATGAGATCCGCCGAGCAATCAGAACTGCAGCAAAACAAACCGCACAGCCTGACCGCCGCCCCTGCAAACGGCGTGCAGCAGCCGGGCACGGATATCCTCACGCCGCTGGCCAGCCGCTCCCTGTTCTGGCGCGCGCGCTATCTGGAAGCCTCGCCTGCCCTGTGCCACATTCCGCTGCTGTTCTGGCTGGTGGAAACCGCCCGGCCGCGCATCGCGGTCACCCTGGGAATGGCAGATGCGGTTCCGCACTTCGCGCTGTGCCAGGCGGTGGACAAGCTCGGGCTGGACAGCCTGTGCATCGGCGTGGAGAACTCTGCAATCGACACAGAAGTGACCCGTTTCAACCAGCATAACTACGAAGATTTTTCTCACTTTGCCAAGGCAACCGGGGAAACGCCGGAGTTTCTGCCCCACGGCAGGAAAGCCGACCTGCTGATCGTTAACCGGCCGGCTTCCAAGGCACTGATCAGCGCACTGAGCAGCACTTGGCCGTCCCGGCTTTCAGATCAGAGCATTCTCCTTTTCTTGCATAGCCCGGAAGCCGGCGCCGAAGAAGCTTTCCAAGAGGCCTTCCAGACGGAAGATAAAGTCTTCACGCTTGGTCTGCACGGTTCGGCCAGCCTCGTCCTTCACGGGAGCAATCAGTCCGAACGGTTGCAGCGGCTGGTGCATCTAAAACCCGGGCAGCCCGGTTACACGGCTGCAAGTACGGTTTTCAGGCGCTTGGGGGAGCTGCATAGTAAGTCCTGCGAATTGGAACAAGCCTCCGCTGAGCTGACCCAGGCTCGCCAGAACGCAGCACTCAGCACTGCGGAGCTTCAGAAAGCGCAGGCGCAGCTGAAAACCCGGGCTGATCAGGAAGAGCCGCAATCCAAACTGCACAGGGACCTCACGCAAGCACGGCAGCAGAACAGTCTGCTGCATGAAGAGCTAACAGCATTCAAACACCGCCTTCCATCTCTGGAAGAAGAGACTCTCAACCTGCGCAAACTGCTCTCGGAGCAGGAAGAAACCCTGAGCGAGCGGTACAACGATATCTCCGTGCTCGGCCTGGAGCTTCAGGCCAAAACCGAAGAAAACCGCAAGCTCGCGGAAGAAATCGAGGCTCTGAAACGCACGCTGGGCGAGACCGAGACCCTGCGCGACGCGCATGCGGAACGGATCCGCGATCTGGAAAACAGCACCTCGTGGCGCGTGACCGCCCCCCTGCGCAAGGCGTCGCTGACACTCAGGTCCAAGTAAACCGGCCGAAGTAACAGGCCGCCGCAGCAGGGACGGCCCTAGCCCCCGGAGGCAGCCGCCGCCTTCAGACGGTCCAGCATCCGCGCCGCAATGCTGGACCAGGCATACTCCGCCCGCGCCCGCGCCCGGGCAGACCTTCCCAGGCGGCTGCGCAGCTCCGGATCCTGCAGCAGGCGGCCCAGCTGGCGCTGCAGGTCCGCAATCTCCCCCTTGGCAAAGACCAGGCCGCTTTCGCCATCCTGCAAAAGCCCCTGCATCCCCGCCACCGACGACAGCACAATGGCCTTGCCGGCCGCCATTGCCTCCACCGGTTTCAGCGGCGCGACCATTTCGGTGACCAGAAGCGGGCGGCGGGGGAAGACACAGATATCGAACAGATCCAGCCAGTCCGGCACCTGTTCGAAAGGAACCCGGCCCGGCATGATCAGCCAGTCCCCCAGCTCCAGTTCCGCCGCCTGGCGGCGCAGCGCCTGCGTCACCGGAGTGCCGCGCAGGCCGGTGCCATGCTCATCCCCCACCAGCACCAGCCGGAACCGGTGCCCCGCCGCCTTCAGCCCGGCCGCGGCGGCCAGCAGATCCTCCAGCCCTTCATAGGCCGGAAAACTGCCGGCATAGCCGATCACCGGCACCCCCTCCGGCAGCCCCAGCTCCGCCGCCAGCCCGCGGCCGCGCCCGGGCGGGCCAAAGCTGTCCGGATCGCAGCCGTTCGGCAGGAACGCGACCCGCTCCGCAGCCGCCCCGCGGCGGAGCAGCGCCTGGCGCATCGGCTGCGACAGGGTAAAAACGTGATCCGCCTGCCGCACCATCCGGGTTTCCAGCCAGCGCTCATAGCGGTACTGCGGCGCGCCCAGAAAGCCCGGCTCCCGCGCCGCCCGGCTCAGCTCCCAGAAGCCGCGCATATCATAGACCATGGGCAGCCCCAGCCGCCGGGCCGCGATCAGCGCGGGCAAGGCGCAGGCGTGGTTCGACGCCGCCATCACAACCTCCGGCCGCAGATCCAGGAAGCGCGCCGTCAGCGCCTCGGCGCTGCTGCGCACATAGTCCGGGTAATTCTGCCAGCCGCCGAACTGCGGCTCCGGGCTGTGCAGATAGGGCACCCCCGCAACCTCTTCGCCGCAGGCTCTGGCCAGCGGCATATCCGCCGACAGCGCCGCCGGATCCTCATCCCAGGGGAAGCCGGGGCGGGTCAGGCAGTACAGATCCGCCCCGGCCCCGCGCAGCGCCTGCGCCAGCCGCTGCGACCGCACCGCATAGCCCGTCGAGAGCCAGGGCAGGCTGCTGTAGAGCACATAGGCCACCCGTCCGGGCACCGGCGTCCAGCCCTTGGGCGGCACCGGCTGCGGCAACCTGGCCACGGAAAACATCCGCTCCGCCCGCTGCTGCAGCGCCTGCCGGGGCGCCGCCTGCGGCAGCCGGGCCAGCGCCGCCGCGGCGCAATCCGGCTCGGCCAGGTCCAGCGCTGCCGATGCCAGTTCCAGAAGCTCGTCCTGCCCCTGCGCCTGCGCCAGCGCCTGGCGCAAAACCGCCCCGGCCTCATATTCCGGCTGCTGCGCCGCCAGCGTCCGCACTGCCGCCGCATAGCCCTGCGCCAGCCCTGTTTGTTGTCGCATTGGTTTCCCTTGTTCCGCCACGGTCCGCGCCTTGGACACCCTGCTTTACGCCCTCTTTTCCAGATGGACAAACCAAAGCAGAAACGGCACTACGGGGCCTCAACTGGAAATGATCTGAGGCGCCAGAGATGACCGACAATGTTGCCACCGGGCCGGAAGCAGATTTCAACTATGCCCTGCAGATTCTGCGCAACAGCCAGGCAGAGGGGGACCTCTGCGCACATACCGAAATCCAGCCCGGGATCGCCCTGCACGCAGACCCGGCGCTGCAGGTGTCCGGCCGCTGGCGCTCTCCGGCCGGGCGGCTGCTTGAACTTGAGGCCACCGCCGGCAGCGAGGGCGGCTGGTTCGGGCTGCACATGGACCTCGGCGGCCTCAACCTGTCCCAGGCCGGCCTCGTCGGCCTTGCCTGCCGCGGCACCTCGCCCTCGATCGAGGCGGTCCGTGCCTGCATCCGCTCGGGACGTCCCGAAGGCGGTTTCGACGATTGCTTCTTCCCCAAGCGCATTCTGACCCATCCCGAGGCCGCCAGCCACCTGGACGCCCTGCAGATCAGCCTGCAGCAGGACCTGCCGCCGGAAGCGCCCTGGCGCGAACTGATCCTGTTCCTGCCGCTGCACAGCTTCCGCCTGGACCTGCACGACCTGCGCCTGTTCGCCGTATGAACCTGACCGTCATTATCCCTGCGCATAATGACGAGGCCCCTCTGCACCGCCTGCTGCGGCATATCCGGCGGCTGAAGTTCGCCAGCCATATCATCATCGCAGACGACGGCTCAGAACCGGCAATTGCCTTCGGCCCGCTGCCCGCCGCAGCCGGCCTGCCGCCGGAGCGGATCACATTGCTGCGCCAGGACTGCTCGCGCGGCGCCGGAGCGGCGCGCAACCTGGCGCTTCAGCATGTGGCCACGGACCATGTTCTGTTCCTGGACGCCGACGATCTGCCGCTGCGCGAGCTGCCGGATCTGCTGCGGGATCTCGACGGCAAGACATTCGATTTTTGCATCTTCCAGCACCATGACAGCCGCTGCGGCGCAGACGGCCGCTGGGGCCAGATGCCGGCGGACCTGGCCCTGTGGCGCAGCGCCGGCGCCGATGTCGGCGCCCTGTCGCAGGTATCCCCCGCCGCGGCGGTCAGCCTGTGCCAGACCGCCAATTACCCCTGGAACAAGATCTACCGCACCGGTTTCCTGCAAGAGCATGACATCCGCTGCACCGAGATCGCGGTCCATAATGACGTGGAGCTGCACTGGCGCAGCTTTCTCAATGCCCGCACCATCCTGGCCAGCGACCGGGTCGGGGTGATGCACTATGTGGCCGAGGGCCAGGGCCGGCTGACCAACCGCAACGGCCCGGAACGGCTGCAGGTTTTCACCGCCCTGTCCCGCATTTCAGCCGAGCTGCGCGCGCGCGGGGATCTCGGCGCCTTTGAGGTGCCCTTTTACCGGTTCGCGGCCGGGCTGCTGGACTGGATCGGCAGTTTCATCCGGCCGGATTTGCGGCCCCGGCTTGCCCGCCAGGCCCAGGCCTTCTTTGCCGAAGAGGTGCCGCCGCCGGTCCGCGCCCATCTCGCCCAATGCGAAAGCGGCCGCCTGGCGGCTGCGCTGCAGCAGGCGGCGGCACCAGTGCCGGAGACTGCCGCCCCTCCCGCGGTCCGCAGCAGCCCGTCCGGCCGCCAGATATGGCTGCATATCGGCCTGCCCAAATGCGGCTCGACCACCATCCAGCGGCATATGGCGGCCGCCAGCAGCGACCACCAGGCCCGCGGCGTCTGCTACCCTCAGGCCTGGCGCAGCCCGGATGGCTACCGCAATCACCTGCCGCTGGCCAAACTGCCGCCAAGGATGCTGCCGCGAGCGGTGGCAGAGATCACTGCCGAGGCGCTGGAGCGGGAGTGCAGCCGCATCGTGCTGTCGTGCGAGCATTGGGCCAATGCCTTTCCGGGCAGCAACCTACTGCCGCTCTACAAGGCGCTGCAGACGCAGCTGCCGGACTGGCAGATCCGCATCGCCGCCTATTTCCGCAACCCGTATGATTTTGCGGAATCCAGCTATGCGCAGTTTGTCCGGGCCGGGCTGTTCCAGATCAACCGGCACAGGTTCTATGCCGATGGCGCGCCCTCGATCGAAAAGTTCCTCGCCTGTTTTGAGGACAGCCGCGGCTTCCCGCTCTATTCCAATCTGGGTTACGCACGGATGCTGATGGCGCATTTCCCGCCTGAGGTCCTGACGCTGCGCTCGATCGAGCCGCAGGATCTTGCGGAGCCGGATATGCTGGGGGATTTCTGCAGCCTGCTGGGCCTGCCGGTCCCGGCCCGTACCGGGCGGCGCAACCGGCGGGTCAGCAACCGCAAGCTCGCAGAGCTGGAATACCTGCAGACCCTGATGGATCAGAACAGCTTTGCCCGGCTGCGCCCGCAGCTGATGGACACCGATTTCAGCACCCGGCCGGATCCCGCAAACCGCCGCGGCACCACGCTGCACATCGGGGCGGACACCGCCGCGGCAATCGCCAGGCAAATCGACAGCGAGCGCGCGCAGCTGCAGCAGATCTTTGCTACCGGCACCGCCGGCCTTTGCGAAATCCGCAACGGGGCCGGGCCGGAGGGCTGGGCCCGCGCCAGCCTGCTGGATGACGGGGACCGGGCGCGGCTGCGGGCCTTTGCGGCCCGCAATGCAGGCTCTACAGCGGCGCGGTGAAAAACGCCGGTGCCGCCTTGCCCGCCTCTTGGCAGTCCAGGAAACCGCGCGCCGCGTCCAGCGCCTCGCGGATGGTCACGTCCATGTCCAGATACCGGTAGGTGGCCAGCCGGCCCACGAAAGTGACGCCCGCGGTCTCTTCGGCCAGCTTGACGTAATCGGCGAGCAGCGCCTTCTCCTTCACCTGGCGGATCGGGTAATAGGGGATGTCGCCGGGCCCGGCCAGGCGGGAGAACTCGCGGTACAAGACCGAGCCCTCGTGCTCTTCCCAGGGCGCGAAATGCTTGTGCTCGGTGATCCGGGTGTAGGGCACCTCTTCCTCGCCGTAGTTCATCACCGCGCAGCCCTGGTAGTCGCCCTGGTGGGTGAAACGCTCGAAATCCAGGGTGCGGTAGCCGAGACGGCCAAGCCGGTAGCCGAAATAGCCGTCCAGCGGCCCGGAGTAGAACACGTGGTCATACTCTGCGCCCGTCTCCGGGGTGAATTCAGTCTCTAACTTGACCGAAATGCCCGGGTGATCGAGGATCTTCTCGATCATCGGCGTGTAGCCGTTTTCCGGCATCCCCTGGAACTGGTGGAAGAAATAATTGTCGTCGTAGTTGAAGCGCACCGGCAGCCGCTTCAGGATCGAGGCGGGCAGCTCGGAGGGGTGCATGCCCCACTGCTTGATGGTGTAGCCCTTGAAGAAGGCCTCATAGAGATCCTTGCCGACAAAGCGCATCGCCTGCTCCTCGAAGGTCTGCGGATCCTCGATGGTGGTGTCGGCCTGCTCGTTGACGATGAAGTCATGCGCCTCTTCCGGGCGCATCGTCTTGCGGAAAAACTGGTTGATGGTGTGCAGGTTCACCGGCAGCGAGAACACCTCCTGCTCGCCCGACAGCCCGCGGGTGGTCGATTTCACCCGGTTCTTGTAGGGTTTGAAGGTCTCGAAGCGGTTCACATAATCCCAGACCTCGGCATCGTCGGTGTGGAAGATATGCGGCCCGTAGACATGCACCATGACGCCGGTTTCGGCGTCGCGCTCGGTATGGCAGTTGCCGCCGGCATGGCTGCGGCTGTCCACCACGGTGATCTGATGGCCCGCCTCCGCCAGATGCCGGCCGATCACCGCGCCCGAGAGGCCTGCGCCCACCATCAGATATTTCTTTTTCATCATTGGTCCGTCCGCCCAGTCCCGTCTGTCACGATTGCTTATTCCTGCTAATGCACACCCGGGGGCCATGGCAACCAGCCTGACCGCTGAACCCGGTCAGCGGCAGGCGGTTTTATGCGGATCTGCGTCAGGCGGCGCCTGTCTCGTTCGCCTCTTTCCATTCCGGCTGCGGGTCTTCGAACCGCTTCAGGTTCACGGCCTTGAAGTTTCCGGCCGCAATTCTCTTCCCGACCCCCCCCGCGCGCCGCTTTTGTAAAGCTCGCTGCGCCAGACCTGCCGCCGCGGCGGCAGGCCGGGGATATCCCGGATGCTTTCCCAGACCAGTTTCTGAATCTTGACGTAATCGGCATGGTGATTTCGTTTGGCGCGGTGAAACTCGGCTTTCAGAACTCCGTGCTTATCCGCCAGGACTGGCGTCAGATCCCGCCGGTCGCAGACGCCGCTGATCAGCTGGTTGATCCGGTTCAGCAATTGCGCCTGATAGCGCGGAGGCAGCCCGTGCAGCTGGAACCGCTTGCGGAAATACTGTTCAGGCACCTTGCACGGCGCGCCGACGGCTACCGTGTAAATATTGCTGAACCCCGCGCCGCGCAGATCCGCAACCAGCATTCTGATCCCTTCGGCTGCTTCCCGGCAGAATTCTTCAGGATCAAGGAAATCTCCCCGATCAATGCGGTAGCCCGCGTTGAAGACCGCATCCACCACACCAAAATGCAGGAAGATGATGTCCTGAGGCCGGGCGTGTTCCAGGCACTTCAGCACATAGCCCCGGTTCGTTTCCTTGCGCAGCCCCCGTGCCGACCAGCCGCCAGCCCAATAACTGCGGTAGCGCGGCGTGGCGCCAAAGATGTAATCGAAAACCTCCGAGGAAGAGGAGCCGAAGACATGCAACCGGGCCGGCGCCTTTGCTGCTTCGGTTTTCCGGTGCGCGCGCCCCGCCAGAGAGCGCAGGCCGCGCTTCAAAATGTGCAATACCATTGTCAAGTTACCTGAATACTCCGAAGCCGGGTTAAAGATGCTCAAACAGCCTGATGCAATCCACCACTCCCTGCACAAATTCCCTGCATTTCGCAACCCGCCAACCCGCGCCGCCGGCCCGCCCCGGCGAACGGGATCTGCCGCCCTGCTGCAAAAGGCTGAAGAGAGCTCGCGGGGACAATCACGGAAAACCGCCGGCCGGCCGGCCGAAGCGATTGTTCCGGAAACCGGAATGCCCTAAAGC
Source organism: Leisingera daeponensis DSM 23529 (assembly GCF_000473145.1). Taxonomy (NCBI): domain Bacteria; kingdom Pseudomonadati; phylum Pseudomonadota; class Alphaproteobacteria; order Rhodobacterales; family Roseobacteraceae; genus Leisingera; species Leisingera daeponensis. The sequence continues at coordinate 103,148 of NZ_AXBD01000006.1, forward strand.
AGGCGGGACGTGTTTATCAATGAGGGACCTGTCGCCAGATGCCAAACCGCAAGACGCTTATCTTTCACATCGGCGATCACAAGACGGGCTCCACCTCCATCCAGCTGGCCTTTGCCAAGCGGCTGATCAAGCTGCAGGGGCACAGTGTTTTCTACCCTGCCAAACTGGCCCGTAATGTGCTGGGGGAGCAATGCCTGAATTATAGCAGGGCCGAAACCCCCGAGGCGCGGCAAGCCGCGGCAAAACCGATTGCGAAACTGGCACAGAGGGTCCGGGACTCGCAGGCGGATTTCACTCTGATTTCAGCGGAGGCCTTTGAAACGGTCCCCGCCGCGCTGCTGCGCGAGGTGATTGATACCTTCTTTGCCGGCACGGCCGATGAGATCCGGATTTTCTGCTACGTCCGCCCGCATGCCGCCCGCATTGCATCCAGCTTTGCCGAGCGCATCAAGGCAGGCGTGCCGAAAACACTGAAAGCGGATCTCGAAAGGTTCGCGCAGCGGCGCAAGGAGGTGGAGGAATTCATCTATCTGCCGCGGTTTGCCGCCTGGCGGGAGCATTTCGGCGGCGCCTTCACCCTGCGGCCGATGATCCGCAGCCAGCTGCATCAGGGCGATGTGGTCAGCGATTTCATCCATCACGCCTTTGGCGGCATCCCCTTCACCATCACCGGCGACAGCCAGGCCAATGAATCGCTCTGCCTGGAGGACCTGATGCGGCTCAAGGTGCTGCAGCGCCATCTGAAAGCGGATCGCGACCTCCGGCTCAAGATCGGCTGGGAATTTTCCCGCCTCACAGGGCAGCTGCCGCCGCCGCACCAGCGCACCAAACTGCAGCTGCACAAAAGCCTGGCGGAGGACATCCGCACCACCTATCTGGCCGATGCCCGCAATCTGGACCGGGAGTTCTTCGGCGGTGAGCCGCTGCTGGAAAACGAGCTGCATGCGGCCGTTGAAAAAGCCATCCCCGCACCGCAATCCACCGATCCGGCCGATTACCTTTCCGGCTCCGAGCTGCGCTCGCTGGAGCTGATGTCCGGCATGATCGCCGGGCTGCTGGAAGAACCCAGCGTCGCTTGGCCCGCCTTCCTGCATGCCAAACGAGAGCGCGACGTGGAACTGGCCCGCCAGGCACGGACCGCCAAGGCCGCCGAATAACTCCCCCGCGCAAGAAGCCCGCACCCGCATGAAAGTCATCATCTATTTCGGTCATCACAAGGTCGGCTCCACCGCGCTGCAGGCCTATCTGGCCCGCAACGCGCTGGCGCTGCTTGAGCACGGCATCCTTTATCCGGCGGCGGAAAGCGAAGGCCTGTCGCATCTGCTGGCGCAAGCTCTGGGCAGGCAGGACAGGCCGACGCTCGGCTGCATGAACGTGCGCGAGCCCCACAATGCGCTCGCCTTCCGCATGCTGGCCGGCAAAACCGGCCGCAAGACCCCGCCCTGGCACGGCCCCCTGCCCGGCCTGGCGGCCATGCTGAACACCCTGACCCACCAGGTCGAGGTGCTGCAGCCGCACACCGTCATCCTGTGCTCCGAGGTCTTTGCCAACTTCGGCGCCGGGCATGAGGATCTGATTGCCAAGCTGCATGGCCTGTTCCCGGCCGCCGAATGGGAGCTGTACTGCGCCCTGCGCCGGCCGGACGAATACATGGCCTCCTGGTTCGGCCAGCGGCTGCGGTTCGGCCACCAGCTGGAGCCCCTGTCCAGCCCCGGCAGCGGCCAGACCGGATCCATCCATTTCAACTACCGCCGCATGGTTGAGCCCTGGGTCCGTGAATTCGAAGGCTGCCCGCTGCATCTGCGCAACTACAGCGACATTCTTGCCGCCGGCGGCTCGGTGCAGGATTTCACCGCTCAGGCGGGCTGCGCCTTCCCCGATGGCCTGCCGGCCGGAGGCCGGTCCAACGAAGGGCTGCCGCGGGCCGCTTACGAGATCATCCGCCGCGCCAACCGCGACCTGCTGCCGGAGCAGGCGCAGGCGTTGCGCGATTTCTTCCTGGCCGCGCCCGGCGGCCTCAGCCCGGTGCGCAACAGCGACGTGGAGCTGTTCGGCGCGGAGCGCCGCCAGCAGCTGGCGGATGCCTTTGCGCCCATCCATGAGTATCTCAGCCAGCTGACCGGCCGCCCCGCTTTCTTCCCCGGCCTCGACGAGATGCGCAGCCCCCGTCCAGTGCCGGAGGCCGAGGCCACGGCGCAGATTCTCGCGAAACTCGATCCCGCCGCCCTGCCCGCGCCCGAGCTGAGCCGCTTCATCAGCAGCCTTCAGCGCGATCTCTGAACGTCCCGTCCCAGTTTTTCCGGAAAGGTTTCCGCCATGCCCACCTTGCAGAACTTCATCGCCCCCGATCCTGAAATCTGCACCGAACACGCGCTTTTCTACCAGGCCAAGGGCGCGATCGGCTTTTCCCAAAGCACCGGGCGCTATGTTCTGGCCCCCGGCGCGCGCATCAGCTTCGGCACCTATTTCAACCTGTTCAGCCTCGGCAAATGGAACCGCAGCTGCCGCCTGGACAGCCTGTTTGCCGAAGTATCCGGCAGCGGCAAGGCAGAGATCCGGATCGTGCATGCCCGGCCCGGCCTCTCCTGGGAGGTGGTCTACTGCGAAATCGCCGAGCTGCTGGACGGCCAGCCGCATGTGATCAGCCTGCAGGAGTTTGCCGGCGCAGACACCGAAGGCGCCCTTTATGCCGAGGTGCAGGCGCTGGGAGGCGAGGTCACCCTCACCAGCGGGCGGTTCTTCACCGGGGATGAGCCGGAGCAGCTGCCGCGTCTGGCGGTCTCCATCACCACCTTCAAGCGCGAGAAGGAGGTGCAGAACACCGTGGCCCGGCTTGAGCGGTTCCTCGGGCAGTTCGCCTATGGCAGCCAGATCCGGGTGCAGGTGGTCGACAACGGCCAGAGCGCGGAGATCGCCGCCACCAAAAATGTGATCCCCTACCCGAACCGCAACCTGGGCGGCGCCGGCGGTTTTGCCCGCGGCCTCTTGGAGGCGGAGAAGGACGGCTATACCCACTGCCTGTTCATGGATGACGATGCCTCCTTCCACATGGAGAACATCGCCCGCTGCTACACCTTCCTGGCCCTGGCCCGGGACCCGAAGACCGCGCTCGCCGGGGCGATGATCAACAACACCCACAAATGGTGCATGTGGGAAAACGGCGCCTTCTTCGACGGCTCCTGCCGCCCGCTCTACAACGGCACCGACCTGCGCGATCCCGCCGAGGTCGTGCAGATGGAATTCAAATCCGCCCGCAGCACTCCGGCAACGCTTTACGGCGGCTGGTGGTTCTTTGCCTTCCCGGTTGCCAGCGTCAGCCGCCACCCTTTCCCCTTCTTCGTGCGCGGCGATGACATCAGCTTCTCGCTGGCCAATGATTTCCGCATCTGCACCCTGAACGGCGTGGTCTCTTTCCAGGATGACTTCACCGAAAAGGAAAGCCCGCAGACGCTGTATCTGGATCTGCGCAACCACCTCATTCACCACCTGGTGTTCGACCAGCTGGAGCGCAGCCCCCTCGGCACTGCCCGGATCGCCATCCGCTTCATGCTGCGCTCCATGCTGCGCTTCAAATACGAAAGCGCCGAGGCGCAGCTGCTGGCCTGGCAGGACGTGATGAAGGGGCCCGGCTTCTTTGATGAGAACATCGACATGTCGCAGCGCCGCGCCGACATCAAGGCGCTGATGAAGGACGAGGTCTGGCAGCCGGCGTCCGGAGCCCCCGCCCCCGGGCGCGCCCGCTTCAGCAGGCTGCCGCGCCGCCTGCGGCATTATTTCGGCCTGTTCACCCTGAACGGCCACCTGATCCCGTTCTGGAAAACGATCGGCGACCGGATGGTGCTGGATATCGGCGAGCGCGGCATCGTCTTCCCCGCCTTCGGCGGCGCCCGGCTCACCTATTTCAATACCCGCGGCGACAAGGCCTATACAGTGACCCACTCCAAGCGGCGCTTCTTCAGCCTGGCCTGGCGGATGGCAAAAACCCTGCTGGCCTTCCGCAGCAGCTATGGCAGCCTGAAAGCTGACTACCGCAAGGGCTATGCCGATATGGCCAGCAAGGCGTACTGGGAGAAAACCCTCGATTCCGGACAGGACCGCGCCGCCTGAGCGCTAGTCCAGCATCGCCTCATGCACCTCGATGGCCTCATCGAGGTCTTCGAAATAGCGGATCCTGCCGTGCTCCAGCACCAGGCCTGCATTGCAGAACTGGCGCACCTGGTTCATCGAGTGGTTGACCATGATGGCGCTGGAATGCTTCATCCGGTCGGCGAAGACCGCGCGGCTCTTGCGCTTGAAGGAGCGGTCGCCCACCGCGGTCACCTCGTCGACCAGATAGGTGTCGAAACGGATCCCCATCGAGGCGCCGAAGGTGAGCCGCGAGCGCATGCCGGAGGAATAGCTGCGCATCGGCATGTGGTAGAATTTGCCCAGCTCGGCAAAGTCCCCGACGAAATTCACCAGGTCGTCGGTGTCCACCCCGTAGATCCGGGCGATGAAACGGACGTTCTCCGCCCCGGTCAGATCGCGGTGGAAGGAGCCGCCCAGCCCCACCGGCCAGGAAATGGTGCCGTCCGAGACCACCCGGCCGAAGTCGGGCCGCAGGGTGCCCGCGATGATCTGCAAGAGCGTCGACTTGCCCGCCCCGTTGCGGCCCAGAAGCGCCAGCGACTTGCCCTCGGGCAGCGTCAGGTTCAGGTTGTCGATCACCACCTTGCGCTCGCCCTTGAGCCGGAAGCTCTTGGTCAGGTTCTCGAACCGGATCATATGCGGGCTCTCAGCTGCGGTCGCGGATCGAATAATAGATCAGCGCCCCGATCGACCAGGTGAGCAGCAGGAACAGCCCGGCAAGCGCCGACAGCACATAGCGGCGCGGGTACTCCGCCTCCTCGGCCAGGGTCGGGGTGATATAGGTGGCCAGGTAGCGGCTCTGGCGGGCGGCATCGTCGCGCGCCGCCTCCAGCGCCGTCAGCGCCGCGCGGTAGGTTTCCTCGGCAAACTCCCGGTCCACCGTCAGCCGCTCGAATTCGGAGATCAGCGTCGGGTAATCCTCGCCGACGCCGCCGGTGTCGGTGTTGCTGGAGGCAAAGGTCTGGCGCTCGATGTCGATGCGCTCGCGGATCACGCCGATCTGCTGCTGCGCCTGCTTCAGCCGCACGTCGCCCGGCGCCACCGAGCCCGCCAGCAGGTCGTATTCGATCAAGGCCTCGGCCAGCTGCTGCTGCAGGTTGTTCATCACCCCCATGCGGCCCTGGATATCGGCCTCCGGGTCGACGATGCGGGTGCGGGTGCGGAACCGGGTCAGCTCCTCGCGGGCCGCCTTCAGCCGCTCCACCGCCTCCGCCAGATCCGCCTCGGCATAGCGCATCGCGTCAGCACGGGCCTGTTCGTTCAGCGCATTGATACGGATCTGGCTTTCGTCGACGATAGCGCTGCTGACCGCCTGGGCGGTGTCCCGGTCAAAGGCGGTGACCCGCACTTCGGTCAGGCCCGAGCCGCTGTCATAAGAAATGCGCACCATCCGGTGCCAGAACCAGACCAGCTCCTCCAGCGTCGCATCGGGCCAGATTGAAAAGGCCCAGTCGGTTGGCCAGTGCTGGCTGTAATGGGCGCGCAGGTCCACGCGGGCATTGACCGCTTCGGCCATTTCCTGGCTCTGGATGAACTCATAGAGGATGTCGCTGTCCGAGGCGGTGGAATTGCCGGCGAAACTGGCCAGACCGCCCAGCAGGTCATTGGCGCTGGAGCTTTCCTGGCTGCGCACGGTGAAGCCGGTGGTGGAGGCATACTGGTCCTCGGCCACCGCAAACAGATAAAACACCGCCGCCGCCAGCGGCAGCAGCACCAGGGCTGCGAAACTGGCGATCAGCCCGCGGTGGCGCCCCTTCAGATGCGCGGGCCGGGCCACCGGATAGGCCGGGGTTCCAGCCATCTGCGCCTCCAGCGCCGCTTGGGCTGCCTCGGCCTTCTGCACCTTGCGGCGCAGTTTCCGGAGCTTCCTGCCTGCGCCCTTGCCGCCTGGGCGGCCCTGACGGTCCTGCCCGCCGCTGGCCTCCTCGCCGCCCGGACCGTCAGGACGGTCCGGCGCGCCGGGCAGATGTTTCACATTGGCGGCCTCCCGGCCGGGCGCGGCGGGCCGGTCCGGGCCGCTGCCCTCCGCCGCTGCCTCTGCCGGGCCGGATGTGTCAGAGCTTTTGCGGCCGGTGCGGAAGTGAGCGGCAGCCTTCCGGCGCGCCGCCGGGCGATCCTGTGTCATAATCTGCTTATCCCGGCCTGCAGCCGTTTGTAATTGCCTCGTCTTTCTTTCATATTATCGCCTGCACAGCGCATATTCACAATGGGTATTCATGACCAGCACCCCGCCCGCAGCGGCCCCTGCCCTGCCCCCCGCCCAGATGCCCGCCGCCGGCCGCGCGCGCCGCTTTGCCAGCCTGCGCACAATCGCGGCGCTGGTGCTGCGCGAGATGTCGACCCGCTACGGCCGCACCCCCGGCGGCTATCTCTGGGCCATTCTTGAGCCGCTGGCAGCGATCCTGTTCCTCAGCCTCGGCTTCTCGCTGGTGATCCGCAGCCCGTCGCTGGGCACCAGCTTCCTGTTGTTTTACGCCACCGGCTTTCTGCCCTTCAATCTCTACCAAATCATTTCAGCCACCACCGGCCGGGCGATTTCCTATTCCAAGCCGCTGCTGCAGTTCCCGGCGGTGACCTGGGTGGATGCGGTGATGGCCCGATTCCTGCTGAACAGCTTGACTGGAATCCTGATCACCGTCCTGCTGATCGGCGGCGTCTATGTGGTGACCGACAGCCGCGCGGTGCTGGATCTGCCGCCCGCAGTGCTGGCTATGGTGCTCTCACTTCTGCTGGGGCTGGGGGTCGGGACGGTGAACTGCGTGCTGATGGGGCTCTACCCGCTGTGGGACGTGGCCTGGTCGGTGATCACCCGGCCGCTGTTCCTCGCCTCCGGCGTGCTGTTTCTTTATGAAGATCTGCCGCCGCTGGCGCAGGACATCCTGTGGTTCAACCCGCTGATGCATATCACCGGGCTGATGCGCACCGGCTTCTACCCCAGCTACACAGCCGCTTATGTCAGCGTGACCTATGTGCTGGCCACCAGCCTGATCCTTTTTACACTCGGGCTGATCCTGATGGGCCGCTTTCACCGCGATATCCTGAACCGCTGAGCGCGGCGCGGGACCGCCGCCGGCTCAGCTGTCGCCTGCCAGCTCCAGCACCTTGGCATGGGGCACTCTGGTCCGCCGCAGCAGCCCGTCGCGCAGGGCATGGCCCATCAGCCGGGCAAAGGCGCGGCGGCCGCCGCGGTGGTGGCGCAGCTTCATCAGCCACTTCGGCACGATCACCAGAAGCACCGGCCAGAACAGCCAGCCCGCCGCCATCCGGTACAGAAGCAGCAGGTTGCGGTGGTAGTAATAAGCCTTCCACAGCGGCACGAAGCGGCCGCGTTGCGCCGCCTCCGCCTTTTGCGCATCCGCGCCCCCGGCCTGGAAGGTCGACAGGTCATGCTCGAAGCGCACCGAGGGCTCAAAGCCGATCCGGCCGCCCGATTTGGTCAGCCCCAGCGTATACAGCCCGTCATCGCCATAGATGAACAGCTCCGGATCCGGATAGCCGATCCGCCGCACCGCATCCGCCGAGATGAAAAAGCCCACAAAAGAGGTGACGTCGATCTGCATCCCCGCCCCCTCGTAATCCGAGGGCTGCACGTGAAAGCCGGAGCGGCCGCCGCCGAACAGGGTGCGCAGGAACTCGCGCCCGTGCCAGAACGGGTTGCGCGAGGGGCGGTTCATCTCGCAGATCCGGCCGTCCGGGAAATAGACCGCCGCCGCCACCGCGTCCCAGCCGCCGCCCTCTGCCGCAGCTGCCGGCTGCCGGTGCATCGCCAGCGCGTGAAACGCCGCCAGCCCGCCGGGAGCGGGCCGGCCGTCGTCATCCATCACCGCCAGCCAATCGGGGGCGTGATGCTCCATCGCCCGGCGCATGCCCATCTCGAAGCCGCCGGCGCCGCCGCGGTTGGTGGCGCTGGTGCAAATGTCCAGCCTGGGGTCGTCCTGCGCCGCCAGCCATGCGCCGGTGCCGTCCGAGGACGCATTGTCGGCCACCACCACCGCCGCCAGCTCGTCCTCCGGGCTCTCCAAAAGCCGCGCCAGCGTCGCCTTCAGCTTGTCCAGCCGGTTGTGGGTCACCACCACCGCCACCAGCCGCCCGGCCGCTGCCGGAATGTTTGTGCTGCGCGCCTCTGCTGTGCTCACCGGGGGTGCTCCTGTCTGCTTGCGGGCCTGGCCCTGCCGTTTGCTGCGGCCCCGAAAGCACATAAATCGCCGGCGCTGTCAAACCCTTTGCGCCCGGTGCGGCGGCGCCCGGTGCAACGGGCCGCGGCGCGCCACTTAGGTCCGCTTCGGACCAAATGTTTCGCGCGCGAAACATTTGGTCCGAAGCGGACCTATCCTGGCCTGCAGCTGCGCCCCGGGCCGGGCGGGCGCAAAAAACCGGTTCCCGCCCTGTCCGGCGGCGTATATCCTTCTAGTCTCAAGACAATGGCGGCAGCCAGGCCGCCGCACCGGGGATTGAGAGAAGGGTATTCCATGCGCATTGCGATGATTGGCACCGGCTATGTCGGTCTGGTGTCCGGCGTCTGTTTTTCGGATTTCGGCCATGACGTGGTCTGCGTCGACAAGGACGCGCGCAAGATCGCCCGGCTGCAGGCGGGGGAGGTGCCGATCTACGAGCCGGGCCTCGATCAGCTGATGGAAAAGAACGTGAAGGCGGGCCGCCTCAGCTTTACCGGCGATCTGGCGGCAGCGGTGGACGGGGCGGAGGCGGTGTTCATCGCCGTCGGCACCCCGACCCGGCGCGGCGACGGCCATGCCGACCTCACCTATGTGATGGCCGCGGCGGAGGAGATCGCCGCAGCGCTGACGGGTTACGCGGTGGTGGTGACCAAATCCACCGTGCCGGTGGGCACCAACCGGCAGGTGCAGCAGGTGATTGCCAGGGCCAATCCGCAGGCGGAGTTTGACGTTGCCTCCAACCCCGAGTTCCTGCGCGAAGGCGCCGCGATCGAGGATTTCATGAAGCCCGACCGGGTGGTGGTCGGCGTCCAGAACGACCGCGCGGCGGAGGTGATGGCGGAGATCTACCGCCCGCTTTACCTGCGCGACTTCCCGATCCTGACCACCGACCTGGAATCGGCCGAGCTGATCAAATACGCGGCCAATGCGTTTCTGGCCGCCAAGATCACCTTCATCAACGAGATCGCAGGGCTGTGCGAGCGGGTGGGCGCGGACGTCAAGGAGGTCGCCCGCGGCATCGGCTTTGACGGGCGGATCGGCAACAAGTTCCTGCACGCCGGGCCCGGCTACGGCGGGTCGTGCTTCCCCAAGGACACCGCGGCGCTGGCGCGGATCGGCCAGGACCATGCCTTCCCCCTGCGCATCACCGAGACCGTGATGCGGGTGAATGACGAGGTGAAGCACCGGATGGTGGAGAAGCTGCGCGATGCCTGCGAGGGATCCTTCAACGGCAAGACCGTCGCGGTGCTGGGCGTCACCTTCAAGCCCAACACCGATGACATGCGCGAAGCCCCCAGCCTGACCATTGTGCCGGCGCTGGTCGGCGGCGGCGCCCGGGTGCGGGTGGTGGACCCGCAGGGGCAGGCCGAGGGCGAGGCGCTCCTGCCCGGGGTCGCCTGGATGGACGACCCTTACGAGGCGGCGCAGAACGCCGACCTGGTGGTGCTGTTGACGGAATGGAACGAGTTCCGCGCCCTGGACCTGAAGAAGCTGGCGCGCGGGATGGAGGTGCCGCGGATGGCGGACCTGCGCAATATCTACTCCCCCAAAACCGCCAAGCGGGCCGGCTTCCGGACCTATGTGGCGGTGGGGCGGGGCGCCTGAGCGGCCTTCCGGAAATAGGTCCGGTCCGGACCAAATGTTTCGCGCGCGAAACATTTGGTCAAACATGCTGACCTAATCAGACTCTCCCGCGCGGGCAGATATCAGGCCCTGAAAAGGGCTTTTCCCGGAAAAGCCCTTTGCCTCCGGCGCGGAGTGAGAACGCTTCCTGGAAACCGTCCGGGGGACGGTTTCGCTTTCGAACGGGCGGAGCCCTTGGGGAAAGATGAAAGGCGGCCGGCTCTGATCAGAGCTTTTTCAGCCAGGCCTCCAGCGTCTTGGCCAGGGTGGCGTTCACAGCCTCGCCGCTGATTTCGATCTTCTGCTCGCTGGGGGTATAGGTGAGCCGCACGCCTTTGGGCGCGGGCAAGGAAATCCGTTCGCCCGGCATCGCGGCGTCCCAGTCCCCCGTGCCGCGCACCCGCGGACCCTTGACCAGCGGCGGAACGGGCGCTTTGGGCGCAGGTGCGGCAGCCGCAGGTTCATAAGCCGGGGCAGGGGGCATATCAGGCTCTGACTTGGGCATTTGGGGGGCATCCCCTTCGACCAGCCGGGTCAGCACCTCCAGCTCCGCCTCCGGGCTGGAGCGGTCGGCGGCCTGCAGCGCCTGTTTCGCACGCTCCGCAAAGCCCTCGTCCGCCTCGATCCCGCGCACCAGGGCGAGGCCCAGCTTCTCGCTGATCGCGGTGGGGTAGAACAGCACCGCGTCCAGCGCCTCGACCAGGGTGACGAAGCTGCCGATCTTGGAGCGCTTGGCGCGGGTCGCATTGCCGAACAGCGCCTGCAGCGCGTATTTGCGGCGGGTGAAGACGCCTTCCTTATACGCGCGCACCGCGATCCGGGCGCGCTCGTAATGCGACAGGTTCACCCGGATCTCGTTTTCCTCGACCATCGCCACATAGGACTCCTCGGCGCTGTCCGGCTTGATCACCAGCGCCTTGAGGGTGGCGAATTTCGGATCTGATGTCTCGGCATAGAGCCGCTTCAGCGCGGTCAGGCGGCGCCAGCCGGAAATCAGGCCGTGGGTGCGCCCGCCAAAGGTATCCTCCAGCGGCACCACTTCCGCCGGGGTCTGCTGGCCGCGGGCGCGGATCGAGGCGATCAGCGATTGCAGCTCTTCCTCGTCCTGTTCGATGCGGTCGCGCACCAGGTGGTTCTCGTCGATGGCCGCCAGCGGCAGCTCTTCGATCATCAGCCCCCTGGCGCGGGCGGTTTCCAGCACGCCGGACAATTCCTGCAGCGCCGCCTGGGCAGAGGCGTCGGAGGCCACCTGGGCAATCGGCGCGGCCCCGACGCTGGACGGGCCGCCAAGCGCCGGTTTGGCCGCGGGCGCCGCCGTCAGGTAACCGGTCTGTGCCGGGGAAAGCCGTTTGCGTTTTGCCATGTCCTGTCCTTCGTGCCTCAGTTGCAGGATGCGTCTCTCTTGGACGGGGCCGCATCCTGCCCCAAATGTCTTGCCGGGGCCTTATTCGGCCGCGCGCTGCTCCTGCAACGCCTCGCGCCGCCAGACCCCGATCAGGAGCTTCTTGAAGGCGGCATAGGTCTCGTCGAAGGTCTCCCGCCCGCGGGCATAGGTCTCGCGGTTGAAATCGCGGTAGTCGGCCTCGTAGATGCCGCTCACCTGCTCCCCGGCCTGGCCGATCAGCGCGGTGAAATCCTGTTTGTGGGGGGAGAGCACCCGGCCCATATAGGCCTGCATCAGCGCCGCCAGCTCGCCCTGCTGGGCGCTGTCATAGCGGGTGATCACGGTGCGCACCGCGTCCCATTCAAACGCCAGCCCGGGGCGGCCCAGGGCGCGCGCGGCGAGGTTCTCGCCCTCCTCGATCGAGGCGAAGGTGGAATGCAGCATGTCGAAGAAACGCCCCGTCGAGTCGAACTCCAGGAAGGACGCGCCCATCGGCACCAGGAGGATGTCGGCCGCCGACAGCCCGTTGATGGTCAGGTAGCCAAGTGCGGGCGGGGTGTCGATGAAGATCACATCGTACTGGTCCAGCACCCCGTCGGCCTCCAGCCGCTCGGTCAGCGCATCCCACAGCTTCCAGGACCGCGCCGCCATCCGCCAGACCGGGATCTGGAACTCCGCCCAGTAGAGGTTCAGCTGGGCGCCGATGAGGTCGATGTTGGGCCAGTGGGTGTTCTGGATGACGTCCTGCGCGGTCATCTCCATCGCCGCATCCAGCGCCTCGTCCAGCGGCTGCGGGGCATCGCCGCGGTCGAGGCGGCGCTGGTTCTCCAGCCGCAGATGCTCACCGTAGTGGCGCGCCAGGAGCGGGAAGGCGGTCTGCCATTCGTCGTCCACCTTGCCGCCGAAGATCGAGGTCATCGAGCCCTGGCTGTCGAGATCGATCACCAGCACCTTGTAGCCGTCGAGCGCGGCGGACATCGCCAGATGCGCCGCGGTCGAGGTCTTGCCGACGCCGCCCTTGAAGTTGGCGACCGCCACCATCTTGGCGGGCAGCCCTTCGGGGCGGTAGGGGGTGTAGTCCTTGGCCTTGGAGCCTTGCGCCGCGAAGAAGGCGCGCAGGCGCAGCACCTCCTCCAGCGTGAACCACTTGGCGCCGCCCTCGGTCTCGGAGCGGCCCTGCGGCAGATCGGGGTTGGCCTTCAGCACCCGGCGGAAATGGGCCTGGGCGACCGGGATCAGGTAGCGGGTGATCTCCCAGGTGGAGAACAGGCGCAGCTCCTTCTTGCCCTCCTCATTCAGGCCGCGGCTGGCGAGGTCGGCGCGGCCTTGCGCGCAGGCGGCGGCGATCCCGGCAAAGCCCGCGGTGGTGGCGGGGGCGTCAAGCTCCGCCAGCGCGGCGTCGGGGTCGATGCTGAAATAGGGGGGGAGGCTGCTGCCTGCCCTGGGAGTGTCTTTCCTGTGGATATCTCGCGCCATGAGGTCTGCCTGCTGTCCCTGGGCCGTTGCGGCCCTGCCCGTGTGGAAGGCTGCTGTTCTGCTGCTCCGCAGCCTGATGTGCTGCCTTTTGATAAGAATACGCAAAAACGCAGCACATGGAAGCAAAATGCGCATCCCTCCTGGTTTTTCTAAGCAAATCCGGCAGTTGCGGCAGGGGGAAATAGGGCTGTTTCAGAGCGTTCAAAAAAATCTGCTCTGTTATAAATGAGTTATTTATTAGTTACAGGCGGAAGGGGGCGCGCGCAAAGCCCTTTTTTGATTGGCGATCGGGGCGGATTTTCCGCGGGCGGTGACTCTGAAACCCCGATCAAATGACTCCGAACCCCCGAGGAAACGATTCCGAACCCCCGTTGCCGGACCATGTGGATAACCTTAGGGTGGGCGTAATCAAAACCACGATAAAACGAGTCGCCGGACCGGGGCATAAGATCCCGGCGGGCGGCAGAGCAGACGGCGGACAGGCAGATGGCAGCAGAGCTGACGGCGGGAGCGATTCCGCCAGAAGGGCAGGGGGATTTCTTCCTCTGCGATATCTTCGGGGCGATCCCCAAGAACGATCTGGCGTCGATGGAGCATCCGCTGTTCAGCTTGGGCACACGGCCGGACCGGCGCATCCTGAGCTACCAGCACAACGGCGCCGAGATCACCGTGACCCCCTCGGTCAAGGGGCTGGCGACGATCCACGACAAGGACATCCTGATCTTCTGCATCAGCCAGCTGATGGCGGCGCTGAATGCGGGCCGCCAGGTCAGCCGCACCCTGCACCTGAAGGCGCATGACCTGCTGGTCGCCTGCAACCGCGAAACCTCCGGCGATGCCTACCGGCGCCTGCGCGAGGCCTTCGAGCGGCTGGCGGGCACCCGCATCACCACCAATATCGTGACCGGCGGCCAGGAGGTCACCACCGGCTTCGGCCTGATCGAGAAATGGGAAATCGTCCGCAAGGCCCGCGGCGGCAAGATGGTCAGCGTCGCGGTGACGCTGTCGGACTGGCTGTACCGGGCGGTCTTGTCGAAATCGGTGCTGACGCTTTCCCGCGATTACTTCCGGCTGCGCAAACCGCTGGAGCGGCGGATCTATGAGCTCGCGCGCAAGCATTGCGGGCGGCAGAACAGCTGGCAGGTCTCGGTCGAAACCTTGCTGAAGAAATCCGGCTCGGCCAGCCCGCGGCGGGTGTTCCGCAAGATGATCCGCGACATGATCGACGCGCAGCCCTTGCCCGATTACGCGCTGGAGGAGCTGGAGGGCGATGTGATCCGGTTTTCCCAGAAGGCCGCCGTCACCGAAGCGGTGCTGAATGCGCCCAGCCTGAAGCCCGCCACCCTGGAGGAGGCCCGCGCGCTGATCCCCGGCGCCGACGCCTATGCGCTGGAGGCGGAGTGGCGCGCCATGTGGGTGCGCACCGGCAGCCCCAGATTGCGGATGCCCGATGCGGCCTTCCTCGGCTGGGTCAGGAAACGCGCCGCGGAATAGTAGGCGCTCTCTCGCGCGCG
>NZ_KI421500.1:0-124 GCF_000473145.1 Leisingera daeponensis DSM 23529
CATGCCTCACAAGTGCGGCAGCGTCATACTGGCCGTTTGGAAGCGGTTTCTGGCCAGCTGCGGCTATCGGGCCCTTTCAAGTGATGCGGCTGTTCCGGCCGGAACTTTCGCCGCTGCTGGGCGC
>NZ_KI421500.1:3447724-3605224 GCF_000473145.1 Leisingera daeponensis DSM 23529
GCGTCCAGCCGCGCCATCAGTTTCGGCTTTGCGTCCTGCGCCAAGGCCGCGCAAGCGGACGTTTCCAGCAGCGCGCCCCCAACCGCCTGATGCGCGCCAAGCGCCGCCTGGCAGTCGCGGCAATAGGACAGGTGGCTGGCGACAACCATGGAATAGGCGTGCGGCAGGCTGCCGGACGCATAGGCCGCGATCATCGGATCGGGGATGTGATGTGTGATTGCAGGCATTCAACGCAATCCTTTTAGTTCCTTGCGCAGCCGCCCAAGGCCAAGGCGGATACGCGACTTTACTGTTCCCAAGGGCAAGCCCGTCTGGGTGCTGATCTCCTGATGGGTCAAATCCCCGATATAGGCCTTTTCGATCATCTCCTTCTGATCGGGGTGAAGCTGCTGGATCGCTTGCTTCAGGTGCAGGGCCTCTTGCTCCAAAGCAAGGATCTGGCTGGCGTCGGGCTCGGTTCCGGGATCCTCGCCCAGTTCATCGGGCACCGGCCGGCTTTCCTTGCGGACGATATCTATATGGCGGTTGCGGGCGATCTGGTAGATCCACGCCGACGCCTGCGCCTTGTGCGGGTCAAACATCGCCGCCTTGCGCCAGATCGTCAGCATGACGTCCTGAACAATCTCCTCGGCCAGGGCAGGCCGCGCGCCGCAGCGGATGATGAACCCTTTGAGGCGCGGGGCCAGGAAATCGAACATGTCGCCGAACGCCGCGCGGTCCCGATGGTCGCGCACAGCCAGAAGCCAGACGGTCAGCTGCGAATAGGTTTTGTCTTTTGACACTACTGCTTTGCCCTCAGGGGATGCCCGAAGCACAGCGGTATTCCCGGGCGGCCTATCCAAGTTTAGTGTCAGCATAGTCCGGTTACGGAGCGCTGGGAAAGTTGGATCACGGGCTGCTGCAATTTTTACGCGGGGCAGATGCCGTCCGCCCAGGCAAACTGATCCGCCTGCGGCAGCGGCGCGTAACCGCTGCAAACGGTTTTCAGGAAAGTGACTGCTTATGCGCAATATTGTTGTCAGCGGCGGGTCCGGGGCGATCGGGTCAGCCTTTGTCGGCGAACTGGCCCGCAAATACCCGCACGCCCGCATCCACAGCCTGTCGCGCAACCCGGATGCCCCCGTCCCGGAGGGCGTGCATAGGCTGCAGGTGGATTATCTGGACGAGGAAAGCCTGAAAGCCGCGGCAGAACAGGTCGCCAAGGCGGGCGCGGTTGATCTGATGATCGTGGCGGGGGGAATCCTGCATCAGGGGGATATGATGCCGGAAAAGTCGCTGCGGGAGCTGAGCGCCGAAAAACTCCTGGCGCTGTTCACCGCCAACACGGTCGCCCCGGCCCTGACCGCCAAGCATTTCCTGCCGCTGCTGCCGCGGGACCGGCGGGGGGTCTTCGCCGCCCTGTCCGCCCGGGTCGGCAGTATCTCAGACAACCATCTGGGCGGCTGGTACTCCTACCGGGCGTCCAAGGCCGCCCTGAACATGATCATCCGCAATGCCGCGATCGAAATCCGCCGCCGCAACCCGCAGGCCATTGCCGCCGGGCTGCATCCCGGCACGGTGGAAAGCGGCCTGTCTCAGCCCTTCCTGCGCAACGTCGCCCCGGAGAAACGCTTCTCGCCGCAGTATGCGGTGTCCCGGATGCTGGATGTGATCACCACCCTGACACCTGAGCACAGCGGCCAGTGTTTCGCCTGGGACGGCAGCCTTATCGACCCCTGACCGGCCGCCAGCGCCAGATCTGCCCCGAAGGCCTGTCCCGGGGGCTTATGGCGGGGGCGTGGTCGAGGGCTGGCACCCCCGTCGCGGAAGCGGAGCTCAAATTTCTGGCACAAGGCCGCCGTCTGCCTGGCCGTATGCGGCAGGCATCGCCGCAAATGCGCACTCTGGGTAAAAAACATTTCCGGAAAATAAAAAATGTCTTTGTGATGCGCCTTCTTCCTCGCATCATTCTCTTGAGACCAGATGAGTCCGCACATCGGCCCTGATCTGGTGCGCTGAACACCGGCCCGCCCCGCCTGTCGCGGCTGCGCACGCCGGGAGACAAAAAGCCGAGGCAACACACTCGGCAAAAATGGCAATGAACCGGGAGGAAAATTCAAATGTCATTGGACGTGAGCACAATATTTGCTCAGCAAGTCACTCTGAACTCGCTGGTGCAGAACATTCTGTACGCATCGGGGATCGTCGGGGCAATCCTGGTGGTTGTCGGGCTTCTGCTGATCGACGCGGGCACCGCGCGCCGCAGGAACCTGTTCAACTCGACCATCGAAAAGACGCTGGGCTTCTTCCTCGGCTTTGCCACCTACTACATCATCGGGTTCGGCCTGTGGGCCGGGCAGTATTACATCATGGAAGGCGCGACCATGATGGATTCCATCAATGACTGGTGGCTGGGCGGCGCGATGACAAACGCCCTGGCGCACCATACCGATCCGGGGACCTTTCCGGGGCTGAACACCTTCCAGATCTTCATCTTCTTCCTGGCGGTGTTTGCCGGGATCATCAACATCCTGCTGCACTTCGCGGTGTCCGAGCGGATGAAGGCCCCGGCCTATTTCATCACCTGCATCGTGGCGACCGTTGTGTCCTCGGCGCTCAGCTGGGCAACCTGGGGGTCGGTCGGGCCGCTGACCAATGCGGGCTTCCATGACTTCTTCGGCGTTGGCTTTGTGTATCTGTTCCCTGCGGGCATGGCGCTGGTGTTCACGCCGAAACTGGGCGCGCGCCCCGGCATGATGGCACCGCACCCGCGGATCTCGGCCTATCTGGCGCCCAGCATCGGCCTGTGCGCGCCGGGCCTTTTGCTGATCTTTGCGGGCCTGCCGATGGTGATCCTGTCCTGCCTGTTCTTCTTTGATCCCGAAGCACTGGCGGTCAGCGTCACCATGGCCGACACCAGCGTCGGCATCGCAATCAACAACTATGCGATGGTCTGGGCCGGCGGCGCGATCACCGGCCTGCTGATTGCCTATTCGACCGGCAAATACGCCTATACCCTGCTTGGCCCTCTGGCGGGCTATGTCGCCGGGGCGTCGGGTTTCGATGTCTACCTGCCCTGGCAGGCTTTCATCGTTGGCCTTGCGGCGCCGTTTGTGGCCTACGCGGTGTATGAGTTCACGCTGAAGCGCGGCATTGACGAGCATAAGCTGTTCCCGCTGTTCCTGGGCGCCGGCGTCTTCGGAATGATCGTGCTGGGGATTTTCAAGGCTGGCACTCCGCGCGGCGGCTACTTCGGCATCGAGGAGGGCGCCTATGCGTTCCAGCACGGGGAAATCTCGCTGGTGATGCAACTGGCGGGCACGGCTGCCTGCATCGGCACCGGCGTGGTCACGGCGCTGATCCTGTCCTTCATCCTGGAGCGCACCGTGGGCCTGCGGGTGCATGAGGACGACCAGATCGAGGGCCTGGACGGCAAGATATGGGATCTGGAGCCTGACGTGCTCACCCATGCGGACAGCGCGCAGAACGCCTGATCCCGCCCGCACCCGCAAAGGCTCCGGCATCTGCCGGAGCCTTTTTTCATGACCGGGCCGGCTCCCGCCCGGGCATCAAAGATGCGTGGTCAGCTTGTAGCCCGGCGCAAAGTACAGTTTGGCCAGCGTCACCGGGCTGCCGCGCAGCCAGGTGATCCGTTCCGCGGTGAACACAGGATCCCCGAGAGGCGCATCCAGAAACTCCGCCACCGATTGATCCGCCTTGGTGGCCATGAAGCTCAGCTCCAGATTGGTGAACGGCACTTTCTGCACCAGCCAGTCATTCGGGCCTGACTGCGAAAAATCCGCCTCCAGGATCTCCGGCACGCTGTCCGGGATCACCCAGCGGACCTCGTACTGAAAGGGCGCATTGTCCGCATAATGCATGCACCTGACATGCAGCACCTCCTGGCCCTGCGGCAGATCAAGCCGCGCCGACAGCCAGGCCGGGGCGGCGGCCACGCTGCGCTCCACCAGCGCATAGCGGTACTCCGCGCCGGTTCCGGCAATCTCATCCCGCACCAGCGGGATCGAGAACTGCGCCTTGCGCACCGGCGAATTCAGCACCCTTGTGCCCGCCTTGCGCTTGCGTTCCAGGAAGCCTTCCTCCGCCAGCTCCCGCAGCGCCCGGTTGACGGTGGTGCGGGTGCTGGAAAACTCCTCTGCCAGCTCGGTCTCGCTCGGCAGCAGGCTGTCGGGTGCCCAGATCCGGTTCTGGATCCGGTCAAGAACGACCTGCTTGATATCCCGGTAGCTCATGTTCTGGCGCGGTGCTGCCATGGTGCCTCTCAGGGTCATAAAGAAATTTATCACCTATAAGAATACACATAATCCCCGGGCAGGGAAGCGGCATCCGTCCCTGCGGCCTGGGCGCGCGGGCAGGGGGGGCTTGCCGGGCGTCAGCCGCTCAGAACCACTGACCGGGTTCCATCAGCCCCAGATCCAGCAACTGGCGCGAGTGCCACTCGAACGGCGCGGAATTGTGCCAGCGGAAGGTTGCGATATCAAAGGTGGAGCCGGGATTGCGCTTCAGCGCCTTGGCGGTGCGGAAGGAGCAGACGGCAGCGGTCAGGTTGTGATGCCAGGGGCAGGCATAGGTGTTGTATTCCTGATCGTTGAAAATATGGCCCTGCTGCAGCTTCAGCCCCGGTTTGGCCCGGAACAGCGAAATCCGGTCGATCTTGCGGCTGGCCGGGGGGATGTGCTCCTCGAACCGCCAGCGCACGCCGCCGAAAAAGTCCAGCTGCCGCTCGTACGGGTGGCCGGTTGCGGGGTCGACGCGCGACTGCGCGTAATAGCCGGACTTGTCCAGATGGGCATTTTCCAGCGACACCGCACCGGGGCAGCTGTCCAGATCGCCCGCGTAAAGATCAATCACATAGCTGAGCATCGCATCGCGCCGCTCCTCGGTGTGAAAGGTCAGCATCTCGCCGATGCTGCGGGTTTCGCAGAACGGATAGAACAGGTATTCCGCATTGTAGCAGTAATAGAGCCAGCAGCCCGGCTGCGCCGCCGCAATCACCGCGTTGACAGCCTCGGTGACCGCGCCCTCCGGCCCGCAGTCAAACGGCACCCGGTGCACCTTGGCGCGCACGTCCTGCGGCAGGTCGAAGGCATCCGGCATCAGCGCGGCCACCGTTGTGAAGCCGCATTGCAGGTGGTGGCGCAGGGTGGTTGCAATCTCCACCTCATCCTCGATGAACACCAGCGCCACCGGGCCTTTGGCCAAGAGCACCTTGCCCTGCTTCAGGAAATCCTCCAGCGAAGAATGCATCATGCCCGTCTGCCCCTGCCTTTCTGGCCTTTGCGGCCAAAATCGGGTAATTCCGGCATCATTGCAAGCACCGGCATTTGCCTGTATGGCAGGCCGCTGACCCCGGATCAGGCTAAAAGGCTGAGACTCATGAGCGCCCCGAAAAAGCTTTTTATCAAGACTTATGGCTGTCAGATGAATGTCTATGACAGCGAACGCATGGCCGAAGCGCTGGGCGGCGAGGGCTATGTCGAGACCAAATCCGCCGACGACGCCGACATGATCCTGCTGAACACCTGCCACATCCGGGAAAAGGCGGCGGAAAAGGTCTATTCCGAACTGGGCCGCTTCAAGGGGCTGAAAGCGCAGAAGCCGGACCTGAAAATCGGTGTCGCGGGCTGCGTCGCCCAGGCCGAGGGCGAGGAGATCATGCGCCGCCAGCCGCTGGTCGATCTGGTGGTCGGCCCGCAAAGCTATCACCGGCTGCCGGAGATGGAAGCGAAGACCCGCGCGGGGCAGAAGGTGCTGGACACCGATTTCCCCGAGGAAGACAAGTTCGAGAAGCTGAAGAACCGCCCCAAGGCCAAGCGCGGCCCGACCGCGTTTCTGACCGTGCAGGAAGGCTGCGACAAGTTCTGCGCCTTCTGCGTGGTGCCCTATACCCGCGGCGCCGAAGTGTCGCGCCCGGCGGACCGCATCCTGCGCGAAGCCCAGGACCTGGTGGAGCGCGGCGTGCGCGAGATCACTCTTTTGGGGCAGAATGTGAACGCCTACCACGGCGCCGGCCCCAACGGCGACCTGACCCTGGCGCAGCTGATCTGGGAGCTGGACAAGATCGACGGGCTGGAGCGCATCCGCTTCACCACTTCCCACCCCAATGACATGCAGGACGACCTGATCGAGGCGCATGGCACCTGCGCCAAGCTGATGCCCTATCTGCACCTGCCGGTGCAGGCGGGCTCCGACAAGATCCTCAAGCGGATGAACCGCTCGCACACCGCCGAAAGCTACATCCGGCTGATCGAGCGCATCCGCGCGGCGCGTCCTGACATCCTGATCTCCGGCGATTTCATCGTCGGCTTCCCGGAAGAAACCGAAGAGGACTTCCAGGCCACCATGGACCTGGTGGAAGAGGTGAAATACGGCACCGCCTATTCCTTCAAGTACTCGACCCGTCCCGGCACCCCGGCGGCGGAGCGCGCGCAGGTCGACCCCGCTGCGGCAGACGAACGGCTTCAGCGCCTGCAAGCCCTGCTCACCCGGCAGCAGCGCGAAGTGCAGGACAGTATGGTCGGCCGCGAGGTTGGCGTGCTGTTTGAGAAGCCCGGCCGCCTGCCGGGCCAGATGGTGGGCAAATCCGATTACCTCCACGCCGTCCACGTCGCCGATTGCAACCGGGACGCCGGAGAGCTGGCGCGGGTCCGGATCGTCTCCTCGGGCGCAAACTCCCTGGCGGGCGAACTGATCGGCTAAGCCTGCCGCCGCAACAGTGAATCTCTTGCGGCGGGCCGGTTTCTGCAGGCCCGCCGCGGCCCTTCGGGCGCGGGCCGGGCGTATTCTTTCCGCACTTCCTTCTGCAACAATCCGCTCCGCGTGCGCCCGGTATCCGTGGCGCACAATCAACGCACGCGGAAAAAAAGAGAAATTTAACAGGTATACCGTATCAAGTTCAGATAGTTCTGCTGCCAAGCCTGAGCGGTGGGCACCAACGCGGCTCACACCCTAAGGAACTGAGGTGAAGGAAATCTGGTTGTGTCGATAATCAAATTGAACAAGGTGATTGCGCTGGCTGCCGCTGCCACGGCCGCGCTCAGCATCGCCGCCGCGCCCGTCGGCGCGCAGTCGCAGCAGCGGACAATCAAGGGCGAACGCTACGTGCCCACCATCTGGGTCGACCCGGACGGCTGCGAGCATTGGGTGATGGACGATGGCGCCGAGGGCTTCATGACGCCGCATGTCACCCCCGACGGCAAGCCGGTCTGCCGCCGCGGCAGCATCTGCGGCGTGATGCCGTCCGACCAGTTCTTTGCCACCAACAAGCACCAGATCAATGCCGCTGGCCGCAAGCGCCTGACCGAATTCTTCCAGAAGGCCCAGTCGAACGGCGCCCGCTCCTTTGTGATTGCCGGGCACACCGACAGCCGCGCCTCGGACGAATACAACATCGGCCTGTCGCAGCGCCGCGCCAATGCGGTGGCACAGGTGGCCCGTTCGGCGGGCGCACATGTCAACGACATCCGCGCCTACGGCGAGCGTGAGCCGCAGGTGCCCAACACCAGCGCCGCCAACATGGCAAAGAACCGCCGTGTCGAAATCTATTGCCTGCGCTGAGGGGAGAGTGACGATGACAGCAATGAAAACCGCCATCCTCCTTGCCGCCGCCGCCGCAGTTTCGGCCTGTGCCACGGGCTCCGACAAAGGCCGCGACGGGCATTTCGGCGATGGCAGCTCCTCGACCCTGTCGAACATGACCGCAGGCATCTGGGTCGACCCCAATGGCTGCGAGCATTGGATCATTGATGACGGCCTGGAAGGCTATGCCGACCTGCGCCGCACGCCCGATGGCAAGCCGGTCTGCAACAGCAACCTGCCGCGCAATGTGGCAACCGGCGCGTTCAAAAACGGCTCGACCCTCTGGGATCCGATCTGACCGCGGCAGACATGCGCCGCCCGCAGCCGTCCCTCTCGGGGCGGCTGTTTTGTTTCAATTGAGTGAATTTCCGCTGCTCATGCTTGCGCAAACGGAACGGGGGCGGCAAACTGAAAGGGCAACCTTGGAATGAGGAGATCAGCTTGGCCATCGGTGCCCTGAATGACGCGCAAAACCAGACCGCAACCCATGAAGTGCTTCTGGAATTTCCCGACAACCGCTTGCTGATCGACCTGTGCGGCGAATACGACCGCAACTTGGCTGACATCGAACAGAAACTAGGCGTGCAGATCGTCCGCCGCGGCAACCAGCTCTCTGTGATGGGCGAGGATTCGGCACGCGAACAGGCGGCCGGCGTGCTGACCGCCCTCTATGACCGGCTGGAGACCGGCCGCAGCGTCGAAAGCGGCGACATCGACCGCGAATTGCGCATGGGCCAGGAGGCTGACGAGGCCGAACCAGACGGCCAGCTGCAGATGTTCCGCGGCGGCCGGGTGGAGATCAAGACCCGCAAGAAGCTGGTGGAGCCGCGCACCGAGGCGCAGAAGGCCTATGTGCATTCGCTGTTTGAAAACGAGCTGGCCTTCGGCATCGGCCCGGCCGGCACCGGCAAGACCTATCTGGCCGTGGCGGTGGGGGTCTCCATGTTCATCACCGGCCATGTCGACCGCATCATCCTGTCCCGCCCGGCGGTGGAGGCGGGCGAGAAGCTCGGCTATCTGCCCGGCGACATGAAGGACAAGGTCGATCCCTACATGCAGCCGCTTTACGACGCGCTGAACGACTTTTTGCCGGGCAAGCAGCTCGCCAAGCTGATCGAGGAAAAGCGCATCGAGATTGCGCCGCTCGCCTTCATGCGCGGCCGCACGCTCTCCAACGCCTTTGTGGTGCTGGACGAGGCGCAGAACGCCACCACCATGCAGATGAAGATGTTCCTGACCCGCCTGGGCGAAGGCTCGCGCATGGTGATCACCGGCGACCGCAGCCAGATCGACCTGCCGCGCGGGGTGCAGTCGGGGCTGGCTGATGCCGAACGGCTGCTGAAATCCATCCCCAAGATCAGCTTCAACTACTTCACCGCCCGCGACGTGGTGCGCCACCCCCTTGTGGCGGCCATCATCGAGGCCTATGACGCAGACGCCATGCCGGCCTGATCCCGCATTCCTCTTTCCCGAAATGCCGCGGGGGTGCGGGGGGCGGCCCCCGTTTCCGGAAGATATCCATGACGCTCGACATCACCATCGAAGACGCCCGCTGGCAGCAGGCCGGACTCGAGCCGCTGGCAGAGGAGGCCGTTGCTGCCGTCCTGGCCCATTTCGGGCTGGATGCGGAGATGTGCGAAATTTCGCTGCTGGGCTGCGATGATGCCGAAATCGCCGGGCTGAACGCGGAGTTCCGCGAAAAACCCGTGCCGACCAATGTGCTGAGCTGGCCCGCTGAGGAGCGCGCAGCGGACACGGACGGCGGCACGCCGGTGCCGCCGGAGCCTGATTTTACTGGCGAAATCCCGCTGGGGGACATCGCCATCTCCTATGGCACCTGCGCCCGCGAGGCATCGGAGGCAGGCAGGACGCTGGCCGACCATGCCCGCCATCTGATTGTTCACGGAACGTTGCATCTTCTGGGCTATGATCACATCCGTGACCGCGATGCCGCATTAATGGAAGGGATTGAGGTGCTGATACTTGGCAAAATGGGTATCGCAAACCCATATATAATTGAGGACGCCCCCTAGGCGGGGTTTTTGGATAGGACCGATGGGCGACATAGAAGGAAGTTCTAACGCGGCGCAGGGCGCGCTGCAGAACATGAACGGCACGGCGCCAGAAGCGCCGGCCACTGAGAAAACAGGTTTCTGGGCACGGCTTTTCAGCGTGTTCAGCTCAGAACCGCAGGCCGCAGACGAACCCGGCACCGGCCAGCCGGCCGCCGGCTCCGGGGCGCATGGCATGATCAATCTGCGCAGGCTGCGGGTGGAAGACGTGGCCATCCCCTCCGCCGAGATTGCCGCTGTGCCGGTCACCATCGACAAGGACGACCTGGTCGGCATCTTCCGGCAAAGCGGCTTTACCCGGATCCCCGTGTACGAGGGCACGCTGGACACGCCGCTCGGCTTTGTCCACCTCAAGGATTTCTCGCTCACCCATGGCTTCAATGGCGGCAGCACCGAGTTCGACCTGCAGCGGATGCTGCGGCCCTTGCTGTTTGTGCCGCCGTCGATGCCGATCGGGGTGCTGCTGACCAAGATGCAGGCCGAGCGCCGCCACATGGCGCTGGTGATCGACGAATACGGCGGTGTCGACGGTCTGGTGACCATCGAGGATCTGATCGAACAGGTGGTCGGCGAGATCGAGGATGAGCACGACGCCGACGAGCTGCAAACCTGGTACCAGGAGAAGCCGGGCAGCTACATTGCCCTGGCCCGCACCCCGCTGCCGGAATTCGAGAGCGAGATCGGCCAGTCTTTGACCAGCCATGACGCGGTCGATGAGGAAGAAATCGACACCCTGGGCGGTCTGGTCTTCATGCTGTCGGGCCGGGTGCCCGCCCGCGGCGAGGTCATTGAACACCCCGAAGGGGCCGAGTTTGAGGTGATCGACGCCGACCCGCGCCGCATCAAGCGGCTGCGTGTCCGGCTGCCGGACGCTGCCGCATGATGTCACTCGGGCTGCGCCGGGCGGCCCGCGGGCTCCGGCTGGCGCCAGCCGCGCTGGCGGTTGGCGGCGGCGCGCTGCTGTCGCTGGCGCTTGCCCCCTGGCATCTCCTGTTCGGGCTGCCGGTGGCGCTGGCTGCGGCCGGCTGGCTGATCCTGCAGGCCGCATCGGCCCGCACGGCGGCGCTGGCGGGCTGGCTGTTCGGGCTGGGGTATTTCGCCTTTGGCCTGTCGTGGATCATCGAACCCTTTCAAATCGACCCGGAGCGCCACGCCTGGATGGCGCCGTTTGCGCTGGTGTTCCTGGCTGCGGGCCTTGCCCTGTTCTGGGGTGCGGCCTTTGGCCTGACCGCCCGCTTCAGCCGCGGCGCCTGGCGGGTGCCGGTGCTGGCGGCGGTGTGGACGCTGGCGGAATTTGCCCGCGCTTATCTGCTGACGGGGTTTCCCTGGGCGGGCTTCGGGCAGTTCTGGATTGATACGCCAGCCGCGAACCTGCTGCCTTGGATCGGGCCGCAGGGGCTGGGGCTGCTGACGCTGGCGGCCTTCCTGCCGCTGGCCCTGATCCGGCAGACGCCGCTTGCCGCCGCCGCGCCATTGGTCCTGTCCGCGGCTGCGGCTGCCGCCGTGCCGGCCCCGCAGCGGGCAGAGCCGACCGGCAAGACGGTGCGAATCGTTCAGCCCAACGCGCCGCAGAACCTGAAATGGCACCCGGACCACCGCTGGGAATTCGTCCGCCGCTCGGTTGCGTTTTCGGCAGGGGCGCCGCGCCCCGACCTGATCGTCTGGCCGGAAACCGCGGTGCCGCAGCTGCTGAACTATGCCGGGGACACGCTGCAGGTGATCTCGGATAGCGCGGGCGGCGTGCCGGTCCTGCTGGGCATCCAGCGGGAAGAGGCGGGCGCCTACTACAACTCCGCGGTGCTGCTGGACGCCGATGGCATGGCCGCCGCCACCTATGACAAGGCGCATCTGGTGCCGTTCGGGGAATATGTGCCGTTCGGCGATCTTATGGCGCGCTTCGGCATCTACGGCTTTGCCTCTCAGGCGGGCGCGGGCTATGCCGCCGGGCCCGGCGCGCAGGTGATGGAGCTGCCGGTCGGCAGCGCCCTGCCGCTGATCTGCTATGAGGCTGTTTTCCCTCAGGATGTGAACGCTGCCGAAACCCGGCCGCAGATGCTGGTGCAGATCACTAACGATGCCTGGTTCGGCACCCGGTCCGGCCCCTACCAGCATCTGGTGCAGGCCCGGATGCGGGCGCTGGAACAGGGGCTGCCGATGATCCGCGCCGCCAATACCGGCGTCTCCGCCATGATCGCGCCGGACGGGGCGCTGCTGGACAGCCTGCCGCTGGGCGAGGCCGGATACATCGACGCCGCGCTGCCGGAGGCGCTACCGCCGACGCTTTACAGCCGCACCGGCGACTGGCCGGTGCTGCTGCTGTGTCTTTTGAGCGCAGGTGCCGCAATCTTGCGCCACAGGCCCCTTGCGCTGCGGTCATAGCTGATTAACTCTGTCCGAATATAGATTGACCCGCGCGGTCTTGCCGCGTAATGCGGCCCGATACCTGCCACAACGGCTTCCTGGCGTGGCGGGCTGAACCTCAATGGAGCACTCTTTCATGACCCGTATGAACTACACCTTCACTTCGGAATCGGTTTCCGAAGGCCACCCGGACAAGGTCTGCGACCGCATTTCCGATGCGGTGCTGGACGCTTTTCTGGCGGAAGAGCCCGAAGCACGTGTGGCAGCTGAAACTTTCGCCACCACGAACCGTGTCGTCATCGGGGGCGAAGTCGGCCTGTCCGATCAGGACAAGCTGCACGACTACATGGGCAAGATCGACGAGATCGCCCGCGCCTGTATCAAGGACATCGGCTACGAGCAGGAGAAATTCCACCACGAGACGGTGGAAGTGACCAACCTGCTGCACGAGCAGTCCGCCCATATCGCGCAGGGCGTCGATGCATCCGCCGGCAAGGACGAAGGCGCCGGCGACCAGGGCATCATGTTCGGGTTTGCCACCAACGAAACCAGCGCGCTGATGCCGGCCCCGATCCAGTATTCGCACGCCATCCTGCGCCGTCTGGCCGAGGTGCGCAAAAACGGCACCGAGCCTGCGCTGGGCCCGGACGCGAAATCGCAGCTGTCGGTCATCTATGAAGGCGGCAAGCCGGTCGGCATCAGCTCGCTGGTGCTGTCGACCCAGCACCTGGACGACTCGCTGACCTCAAGCGACATCCGCGCCATCGTCGAACCCTACATCCGCGAAACCCTGCCCGAGGGCTGGCTGACCGATAACACCGTCTGGCACGTGAACCCGACCGGCAAGTTCGTGATCGGCGGCCCGGATGGCGACGCGGGCCTGACCGGCCGCAAGATCATCGTCGACACCTACGGCGGCGCGGCCCCGCACGGCGGCGGCGCGTTCTCCGGCAAGGATCCGACCAAGGTGGACCGCTCGGCCGCCTATGCCGCGCGCTACCTGGCCAAAAACGTGGTGGCCGCGGGGATGGCGGATAAATGCACCATCCAGCTGTCCTATGCGATCGGCGTGTCCAAGCCGCTGTCGATCTATGCCGACACCCACGGCACCGGCGAAGTTGAGCCCGCTGCCATCGAAAAGGCGATCGATCAGGTGATGGACCTGACCCCGCGCGGCATCCGCCAGCACCTGGGGCTGAACAGGCCGATCTACCAGCGCACCGCGGCCTATGGCCACTTCGGCCGCGAGCCGGAGGCCGACGGCGGCTTCAGCTGGGAACGCACCGATCTGGCCGAGGCGCTGAAAAAAGCGGTCTGAGGCCATTGGCACAAATGGGGAGCGGGCCGCAGGGTCCGCTCTTTTCAGGTCCGGGGAGCTTTCGCCCGGACCGGCACATTCAGGCACCGCGCCGGCAGCCTTCCTGACGTGTTCAGGCTGGAACCGGCCGCCCGGCTGCGCCATAGTATCGGGTGGAATTCTTCAGCTTCCGGGGCTGCGATGCTGCGATTGACAACTGCCGTTCTTTGCCTGGCGCTGCCGCTGTCCGCGGCGGCCAAGGAAACGCTGCCGCAGAAATTCAGCCTGCAAGGCCAGACGCTTGTCTATGACACCGAAACGGATGTTGAGGGCGAGCAGGCGGAGATCACCGACGAGGATGCCGAAAAGCTGAAGGAGATCCTGGCCCAGACGCCGGGGATCACCGAACTGCAGCTCAACAGCATCGGTGGCAGCGTCTTTGCGGGCGAGCAGATTGCCGCGCTGGTGCTGGAATACGGGCTGGACACCCTGATCGACGGCGAATGCATCAGCGCCTGCGTTGATGTCTTTCTGGCCGGCAACCGGCGGCGGATGACGCTTGGCTCCCGGATCGGGTTCCACCAGCGCAGCTGGCCCGCGCAGGCGGTGCATGAATACTACCGCAGCGAACGCAAGGCGCAGCGCTGGTCGACCCCGTTTGAGTTCGGCTCGTGGATCTATGAAGACACCCAGCGCGAGATCTACGACCATCTCAGTTATCTGGTGGCGCGCGGCGTCGATCCTGCCTTTGCCATCGAGACGCTGCGCACGGATCCGGACGGGGAGTGGTATCCCAGCCGCCTGCGCCTGATCGCCGCCGGCGTTCTGCGCGAGGTTCTGCCCGGGCTGCAGCGCCAGCCGCGCTGACGCCGGCTTGACCCCAAGGCCTGCTTGCGGCACAGGAGCGCCCAGCCTTTCAAATACCGCCTCGAACAGGAGCCCAGACGCATGTCCGGCGACCAGAAGCCCCGCGACGACCAGTCCAAGGATGCCCAGCCCGCCGCCGCGAATGCGGCAGAGAAACACGCCAGCGGCGCGCCCTGGCGCAATTTTTACGGCCGCTTCAAGGGCAAGACGCTGAAGGACAGCCAGAAGCGCTATCTGGATGAGGATCTGGCCAAGCTCAGCCCCGGCGCCGTCGGCTGGGAGGAGAATCCGGAGCGCAGGCCGCTGGACCTGGAGGCGCTGTTTGGCGGCAGGGATGTGTGGCTGGAAGTCGGTTTTGGCGGCGGCGAGCATCTGGTGCATCAGGCCGTCAGCAATCCGGACGCGGGCATCATCGGCGCGGAACCCTTTATCAACGGGGTGGCGATGCTGCTGGGCAAGATCCGCAACGCAGGCGCGGACAATATCGCCATCCACCCGGGCGATGCCCGCGACCTGATGGATGTGCTGCCCGCGGGTTCGGTCTCGCGCGCCTTCCTGCTGTACCCGGACCCCTGGCCGAAAAAGCGCCACCACCGCCGCCGCTTTGTGACGCAGGAGCATCTGGAGCCGCTGGCCCGCTGCCTGAAGCCGGGCGCGATCTTCCGGGTTGCGACCGATATCCCCGATTACGTGCGCCAGACGCTGGAGGAGGTGCCGAAGGCCGGGTTCGAATGGCTGGCCGAAGGCCCCGAAGACTGGCGCCAGCCCTGGCAGGACTGGATTTCCACACGCTATGAGCAGAAAGCCCTGCGTGAGGGCCGCACGCCGCATTACCTGACCTTCCGCCGCTTGGGGTGAGGCCAATTACGCTGGACCGGCCAGACCCAATCCGTTACCGATAGCGCAAACGAACAGACGAACGACCGACAGACGAAGGAAGCCCCATGTCCGGACACGGCACGCCCATCCCGATGACCTCGCACCGCTCCGGCCCGCTCAAGGGCGTGGCGGAGGTGCCCGGCGACAAGTCGATCTCGCACCGGTCGCTGATCCTGGGCGCGCTGTCGGTGGGGGAAACCAAGATTTCCGGCCTGCTGGAAGGCGAGGACGTGCTGGACACCGCCAAGGCGATGCAAGCTTTTGGCGCCGAGGTGGTGAACCACGGCGGCGGCAACTGGTCGGTGTTCGGCGTTGGCGTCGGCGGCTTTGCGGAGCCGGACAATGTGATCGACTGCGGCAACTCCGGCACCGGCGTGCGGCTGATCATGGGTGTTATGGCGACCTCTCCGATCACCGCGACCTTCACCGGCGATGCCTCGCTGAACAAGCGCCCGATGGCGCGCGTCACCGACCCGCTGGCGCTGTTCGGCACCCAGTCCGTAGGCCGCTCTGGCGGGCGGCTGCCGATGACCATCATCGGCGCCGCTGACCCGGTTCCGGTCCGCTATGAGGTGCCGGTGCCGTCGGCGCAGGTGAAATCCGCAGTGCTGTTTGCGGGCCTCAACGCGCCTGGCAAGACCGTGGTGATCGAGAAGGAAGCCACCCGCGACCATACCGAACGGATGCTGGCCGGTTTCGGCGCCGAGATCACCACCGAGGACACCGATGAGGGCCGCGTCATCACCCTGACCGGCCGCCCGGAGCTGAAGCCGCAGGTGATCGCTGTGCCGCGCGACCCGTCCTCCGCTGCCTTCCCGGTCTGTGCGGCGCTGATCACACCCGGTTCCGACGTGCTGGTGCCGAACATCGGCCTGAACCCGACCCGCGCGGGCCTTTACTACACCCTGCAGGACATGGGCGCCGATCTGACGTTTGAGAACATGCGCGAAGAGGGCGGCGAGCCGGTGGCCGACCTGCGCGCCAAATTCTCGCCCGATATGAAAGGCATCGAAGTGCCGCCGGAGCGCGCCGCCTCGATGATCGACGAATACCCGGTGCTGTCGGTGGTGGCCTCTTTCGCCGAGGGCAAGACCATGATGGCGGGTGTAAAGGAACTGCGCGTCAAGGAAAGCGACCGGATCGACGCGATGGCCAGGGGCCTGCGCGCCAATGGCGTCACTGTCGAGGAAGGCGAGGACTGGTGGGAGGTCACCGGCCTTGGCATTGACGGCGTGCCGGGCGGCGGCACCTGCGAAAGCTTCCTGGACCACCGTATCGCCATGTCTTTCATGGTGATGGGCATGGGCGCGCAGAACGCTGTCTCGGTCGATGACGGCAGCCCGATCGCAACCTCCTTCCCGATCTTTGAAACCCTGATGGGCAACCTCGGGGCCAGGCTGGAGCGCACATGACCAAGAGCTTTACCATAGCGGTCGACGGACCGGCCGCCGCAGGCAAGGGAACCATCTCCAAGGCGGTGGCGGCCCATTACGGCTTCGGCCACCTGGATACCGGGCTGCTGTACCGGGCGGTCGGCGCGAAGATGCTGGAAGGCGTGGCGCCGGTCACGGCGGCCCAGACCCTGACACCGCAGGATCTGGCGCGCGAGGATTTGCGCGGGCCGGAGGTGGCGCAGGCGGCCTCCAAGGTGGCGGTGATTTCCGAAGTGCGGGCAGCGCTGGTGGACTTCCAGCGCGCCTTTGCCCGCCGGGCGGGCGGTGCGGTGCTGGACGGGCGCGATATCGGCACGGTGATCTGCCCTTATGCGCAGGTGAAGCTGTTTGTCACCGCCAGCGCCGAGGTGCGCGCGCGGCGGCGGTTCCTGGAACTGGCCGCGGCCGGCAAGGTGACCACCCTGGCCGAAGTTCTGGCCGACGTGAAGGCACGCGACGACCGCGACATGAACCGCGCCGAGGCGCCGCTGAAACCGGCCGATGATGCCGTGCTGATCGACACCAGCGACCTGAGCATCGAGGAAGCGCTGGCCCGGGCTTTGGCCGTGATCGAAAGCCGGATGCAGCCCGCGGACTGACGCGGATACGCCCGCAACTGAGACATCAGCTGCGGGCAAAGGGGCAGGTGGGAAAGCCTGCCCGGCGGGACACGGCCTGCGCGGGATCAGAGCGCGCCGACCGCCACGTGCTTGATTTCGCCCCACTGGCTGTCCGCGGTTTTGGCGGTGCCGGCCACGTCCTCCAGGAAGGCGGCGCGGGTGGCGGCGTTCAGGAACAGGAACAGCTTGCCGTCATGCACCAGATACTGGTCCGGGTCGCCGTCGAACTTCTTGCCGACTGACACCCCGTAAGAGCAGAAGCCGCCATGCTGCGGCAGGTATTTCGCCGGGTTGGCCTCGAACGCGGTCTTGTTCTCCTCCGAGACAAAATAATACGAAGCGCCGTCGACGGTGGCGGAGTAGGTGGCCGTGCCCTCCACCGGGTTGCGGCTGTCCAGCAGCGCCACCAGGTCGACACCATGCGCGCCCAGCGGCGCGCCGCCGGCGGAGATGCCGTTGGAGACGTTGACCTCGTCCGCGGCAAAGGCGGGCGCGGCCAGCACGGCTGAGATGGAAATCAGGGCGGTTGTCAGAAGCGTTTTCATGTTGGTCCTCATCGGATCTATCTGCGGTTTCAAGATGTCCCGGGCGGCTGTGCGGCCCGGTGATCCGAAACTAAGTCCGCAGCGCTGTACGTTTAATCTCCACCCGTTCCGGTGATCTTGCAGATCGTCCTGAAATCCCTGGCTGCTCACCTGCCGGCGCCTCACCCAACTGTGCATAGAGCCGCGGGCGGCAGCACATTAGCCTGAAAGGCAGCGTCAATAAGGGGAGGTGCCGTCATGGCCTGGCTGTGGAGAATTGTGATTGCTTGCATAGTGGCTGTGCCCGCGCTGGCGCAGGACACGGGTGCAGAGCCGGAGCCGCCGATGACCTATGAACGGCTGGGCCGCATCCTCTTTGCCCTGGACGGCACGGCGCAGCCGGTGGGGCCGGGCTTTCAGCTGACCATCGCCGGGGTGCCGGTGCTGGTGGTCACCGATCCGGCTGCGGACCGGATGCGGGCGATGGTGCCGCTGCGCCCGTCCGAGGGGCTGACGGCGGAAGAGCTGATGCGGATGATGCAGGCCAATTTCGACACCGCGCTGGATGCGCGCTATGCGGTGGCGCGCGGCCAGCTGTGGGCGGTGTTCATCCACCCGCTGTCAGCGCTGCAAAAGGATCAGCTGATCTCGGGCCTGGGGCAGACGGTGAATATCGCCCGCACCTATGGCACGCTCTACACCGGGGGAGCCTTGCAATTCGGAGGCGGCGACAGCCCCGGGATCCAGCGGCAGCTGATCGAGGAGCTGCTGGAAAAAGGCGAGGAAATCTAGCGGTCATGACCATGCGCCGAAGGCCGTTGGAGAAGCCCCGGGCCTGAGTACGAAATTCAGCCCGATTTCCCGGAGGCATGATCAATTTCGTCACCCCCGGGCCGGAATAATATGCGTCAAGCCGGATGCGGCGGCCTAAAGTCGCCTCAAACAGCTTGGAGAGCGCCTATGACCAGCTTTCAGGACCGCCTGACAGCGCTGCGCCGGGACTTTCACCGGCATCCGGAGCTTGGCTTCCGGGAGGACCGCACCAAGGCCAGGGTGGCGGCGCATCTGCGTGCCCTGGGGCTGGAGGTGCATGAGGGCGCGGGCGTGGTCGGGCTGCTGCGGGCCGGAACCGGCAACCGCGCCATCGGGCTGCGCGCCGATATGGATGCGCTGCCGATCAGCGAAACCTCTGCCCATGACTACGTTTCCGAAACGCCGGGCATCATGCACGCCTGCGGCCATGACGGCCACATGACGATGCTCTTGGGGGCCGCCGAGCGGCTGGCGCGGGAGCAGGGGTTTGACGGCACCGTGGTGTTCCTGTTCCAGCCGAACGAGGAACACGGCCTGGGCGCGCAGGCGATGATTGCCGAGGGCGTGCTGGAACGGTTCCCGATCGAGGAGGTCTATGCCATCCATAATCTGCCGGGCGCGCCGGTGGGGCAGGTCTCGACCCGGACGGGGCAGATCTGCAGCAGCGAGAGCCTGTTTGAAATCGCAATCAAGGGTCAGGGCGGTCATGCCTCAATGCCGCAGGCGGGTGTGGATGCGATCACCGTCGGCGCCGAAATGGTGCTGGCGCTGCAAACCATCGTGTCGCGCAAGCTGGCGCCGGGGGCGGGCGCGGTTGTTTCTGTGACCGAGTTTCTGACCGACGGCCAGCGCAACGTGCTGCCGGGCCATGCGGTGCTGAAGGGCGACGTGCGCGCCCGGGTGCCGGAGGACCGCGCCGCGGTGGAACGCTTCATGCGCCAGATCGCCGCCGGTGTGGCCGCCACCCACGGGGTGAAAGCGGAGGTGAGCTATCACACTGAATTCGTGGAAACCATCAACGCCGCAGGCCCGGCGGAGGCCGCCTGCCGCGCGGGCGAGGCCGCGGGCTGCGCCGTGATCCGCAACCGCCCGCCGATGAGCTTCTCCGAGGATTTCGCCCATTTCGCCAACGCCGTGCCCGGCTGCTTTCTGCTCTTGGGCAATGGCGAGGAGGGGCCGCACGGCCAGCCGCTGCATGCGGCGGATTATGATTTCAACGACGCTCTGCTGCCCATCGGCGCGGAGCTCTGGGTGCAGCTGGTACGGGACCGGCTGCCAGCGGGAAAGGACTGACGATGCTTGAACAATTTGCTGTTGCCCTGCGCCACACGGCAGGCAGCCCGAAAGCCGGCGAAGCTGCCTATAGCGTGCTGTCGGAGAAGGACTTTGCCAACGCGCAAGCCGAAATCACCGCCTGGGAGGGCTACCAAGCCACGCCGCTGGTGTCCCTGTCCGGGCTGGCGTCCGGGATCGGTGTGGACCGGATCGACTACAAGCACGAAGGCCCGCGGTTCGGCCTGGGCAGCTTCAAGGCGCTGGGCGGGTCTTACGCGGCGCTGCGGGTGCTCCAGCGGGAGCTGAGCAAGCGGCTGGGCCAGGACGTCAGCCTGGAGGAGATCCGCGAGGGCGCCCACAAGGACGCCTGCGCCGGGATCACCCTGGTCTCTGCCACCGACGGCAACCATGGCCGCTCGCTGGCCTGGGGCTGCCAGCGGTTCGGCGCGCCCTGCCGGATCTATATCCATGCCGAGGTCAGCGAGGGCCGCGCCGCGGCCATGCGCGAGCTGGGCGCCGAGGTGATCCGGATCGACGGCGACTATGATGCCTCTGTGCTGCTGGCCAAGAAGGAGGCGGAGGAAAACGGCTGGTTCGTGGTCTCCGACACCTCTTGGGACGGCTACACCGAGCCGCCGCGCGACGTGATGGCCGGCTATAGCGTGATGACCCGCGAGGCCTGCGAGGCGCTGGAGCAGCCCCCGACCCATGTGTTCCTGCAGGGCGGCGTCGGCGGGCTGGCGGCCTCGGTCGCGGCAGCGTTGCGGCAGTTTTACGGTGCAGAGTCTCCGCGCGTGGTGATTGTTGAGCCGGAACTGGCAGCCTGCCTGTTCGACAGCGCCAAGGCGGGCAAGGCGACCAATTTCGCCATCCAGGAAGAAACCATCATGGCGGGCCTTTCCTGCGGTGAGCCATCGGAAATGGCCTGGGAGATCCTGGCCGAGGAAGCCACCGATTTCGTGACCATCCCCGACAGTATCGTGGCCCCCGCAGTGCGGCTGCTGGCCAATGGCGAAACCGGCGATCCGGTGGTGGAGGCCGGCGAAAGCGCGGTGGCGGGGCTGGCGGCTCTTATCGCCGCGTGCAAGGCGCCTGAGATGAAGAAAGCCCTGGGTCTGGACGAAAGCGCGCGCGTGCTGCTGATCGGCTCTGAGGGGGTTACGGACCCGGCGATCTATGCCGCGATCATGGAAGGCCGCGACCATGTCTGAGACGCCCGCCCGCGGCTTCCGGGAGGCGGAGTTCGCCTTCCGGACTGAGAAGGCCCAAGCGCTGATGGCGGCGCAGGGTCTGGACGGGCTCTTGCTGCTGACGGAGCCGGAGGTGCGCTATTTCAGCGGGTTCCACACCCTGTTCTGGCAAAGCCCGACCCGGCCCTGGTTCCTGTTTGTGCCGCCCGCGGGCAAGCCGGTTGCCATCATCCCGGAGATAGGCGCCGACCTGATGCGCCGCACCTGGATCCAGGACATCCGCACCTGGAGCGCGCCCGCGCCCGGGGACGACGGGCTCAGCCTGCTGACGGAGCTGCTGTCGCCGATTGCGTCGCGCGGCGGTTCCATCGGTCTGATGAAAGGGCATGAGACCTCTCTGCGGATGCCGCTGGGCGATTATGAGCGGCTGATGGCGGGCTTGCCGGGACTGAAGGTGGCGGATGCCACGCCGCTGGTGCGCAGCCTGCGGATGGTGAAATCCGCCGCCGAGATCGAAAAGCTGCGCCATATCTGCGCCATCGGCTCGCGCACCTTTGCGCAGGTGCCGCAGATTGCCTGTGAAGGCCAGCCGTTTGAGGATCTGTTCCGCGCCTTCCGGCGCGAGGCGCTGGCGCAGGGCGCAGACGATGTGCCCTATCTGGTCGGCGGCGCCGGTCAGGGCGGCTACAGCGACGTGATCTCGCCGCCGACCGGCCGGCCCTTGCAGGCGGGCGACATCGTGATGCTGGACACCGGCGCCACCTGGGACGGCTATTTCTGCGACTTCGACCGCAACTTTGCCATTGGCCGGGCCGATGACCTGTCGCGCCAAGCTTATGACGTGCTGTGGCGGGCGACCGAGGCCGGGATTGCCGCAGCCAAACCCGGTGCCACCTGCCGCGAGCTGTTCCAGGCAATGCAGTCCGTGATCGCCGCGATGGACGATCAGGGCGGCGACGTGGGGCGGCTGGGGCACGGGCTGGGGATGCAGCTGACGGAGTGGCCCTCGCACGCCGCGTTTGACGAAACGGTGATTGAGGAGAACATGGTGCTGACGCTGGAGCCCTCGCTGAGCTATGGCGATGGCCGTATCATGGTGCATGAGGAAAACATCGTGGTGCGGGCGGAGGGTGCTGAGCTGCTGACAACCCGCGCTGCCCCCGAACTGCCGGTGATCTGAAGGAGGCCTTGGCCCATGAAACTGCCCTATGACACGGACGCAGGCATCGGCACCCGCGCCACGCTGGGGGTGATCGTGCTGGAAACCGATGAAACGCTGGAGCCGGAGTTCGCCCGGATGATGGCGCAGGACGGCGTGGCGCTCTATCACAGCCGCATTCCGATGGTGCCCGAAGTCCGCCCGGAAACGCTGGCGCGGATGCAGGCGGACCTGCCGGCCTCTGCCCGGCTGTTCCCCTCCACGCCGGATTTCGATGTGATCGGCTATGGCTGCACCTCGGCCTCCACGGTGATCGGCTCGGCCAGGGTGGCAGCAGCGGTACAGACCGTGCTGCCCCGGGCCAAGGTCACCGACCCGCTGGCGGCGATCATTGCCGCGGGCCGGGCGCTGGGCGCGGCGCGGCTGGGGTTTGTCACCCCGTACCTGCCCGAAGTCTCGGCGCAGATGCGGCAGAAGCTGGAGGAGGCGGGGTTTGCCATCGCGGGCTTCGGCTCGTTCGAGGAAATGGACGACCGGGTGGTGGCGCGGATTACCGAGGCGGCGATTGCCGCAGCGGCGCAGCAGGTGGCCAGTGCTGCGGACTGCGACGCGATCGTGATCTCCTGCACCAACCTGCGCTGCCTGCGGGTGATCCCGCAGATCGAGGCGGCGACCGGGGTGCCGGTGGTCTCCAGCAATCAGGCGCTGGCCTGGCACATGCTGCGGCTGGCCGGGATCACCGAGCCTCAGCCGCAGTTCGGCAGGCTGTTCGCCCGGGGGCTGGCGGACGGATAGGTAGAATTTTACGGGAATTGCCAGCTGACAATCCGCGGCAGGCGGTCCCGCCGGGCAGCGCAGTCCGCGCTTGAATTCCGCGCCCGGATCATCACAGTTTGACAGCCGAACCCTGACCTGTGCCGCGCAAGGACTCCCGGATGCCTGCCACCCCTCCCCAGAACCGCCCCGCGACCCGCAACGTCCTGTTCATCATCATCGACCAGCTGAGGGCGGATTGCGTGTTCGGGGCCATGGCCAAGCATGTGGAGCTGCCCAGCCTCCGCGCCTTCATGCAGGAGGCGGTGTCTTTCCAGCGGCATTACTCGGTGACCAACCCCTGCGGGCCGTCGCGGGCGTCGATCCTGACCGGGCAGTATGCGATGAACCACCGCTCGGTGCGCAATGGCACGCCGCTGCGCCATGACACGCCGAACATCGCCACCGAGATGCGCAAGGCGGGCTATTTGCCGATGCTGTTCGGCTATACCGACACCGCGCAGGACCCGCGCGCCTTTGATGCCAACGACCCGGCCCTGCGCACCTATGAGTTTCCGATGAACGGCTTCCACGAGATGACCGAGATGCGGCTGGAGATGTCTTATCCCTGGCAGTCGCATCTGATGAACCGGGGCTATGAATTCGAAAACTACTGGGATGTCTACAAGCCGGTTTCGCCCGATGGCCGCGCGCCGCGGCTGAACGATCCGGCACTTTACGCGGCACAGGACAGTGATACCGCGTTTCTCACCGACTCCTTCCTGGGCAAGATGGCGGCCTATCACAAGGAGAGCTGGTTTGCGCATCTGACCTACATCCGCCCGCACCCGCCGCTGGTGGCCCCGGCCCCTTATAACACCATGTACGACCCCGCCGCGCTGCCGCTGCCGCAGCGGCTGGACACGTCGGAGCAGGAAGGCGCGCTGCATCCGTTCTTTGATCCGGCGCTGCGCAGCAGCACGGCGGCGGGTTTTGTCGAAGGCTTCCCGGATCTGGAGCCGACGGATGACACCATCCGCACCCTGCGCGCGGTTTACCTGGGCCTTGCCACCGAGGTGGACCACCATGTCGGGCGCGTGATCCAATTCCTCAAGGACACGGGACAGTATGACAGCACCATGGTGGTGATCACCGCCGACCACGGCGAGATGCTGGGCGACCGGCACGCCTGGGGCAAGATGACCGTCTACGACGCGGCCTATCACACGCCGCTGATCATCCGGATGCCGGGCAACGAGGAGAATGCCGGTGCCTGCCTCACTCAGATCACCGAGTCCGTCGACGTGACGCCGACCATTCTGGACTGGGTGGGTCAGGAGATCCCGAATGCCATGGACGGGCGGTCGCTGCTGCCGCTGCTGCGCGGGGAGGTGCCGCAGGACTGGCGGCAGTATTCCTTCTCGGAGCTGGATTTCTCCGAACCGTTGAAACCGACGCTGTGGCAGAAGGCGCTTGGCACTTCGCCAAGCGACAGCAGCCTGGGGATCCTGCGGGACGGGCGCTTTACCCTGGTGGAGTTTGCCGCCGACCTGCCGCCGATGCTGTTTGATGCGGAAGGCCAGGGGGAGCTGGAGAATGTGGCCGGGCGCCCGGAGCATGCCGCGGAGCTGAGCCGGCTGACACGGCTGATGCTGCGGCACCGGATGAAGAACATGGACCACACGCTGTCGCTGGTGTCGATCACGGCGGACGGGGCGCGGGCCATATCGCGGTTTCAGACGCCGCGGGATTGAGCGCAGGCCCGGCCGCCGGCGCGGCGCAAGGCCCGGTCCTGTCCGGAACCCGGGCCTTGCGCGGTTCAACGGGTCAGATGAACCAGTCTTCGGTCAGCTGACTGCTGGAGCTGACCCCTTTCAGCCAGGCGATTTGCAGCGGATCGTTGCCGCCCTCGCCATCCGCGTCGTACTGCAGCCAGACCTCCTTGGTGCTGCTCAGGGACAGGCTGCCGCTGGACAGGGCGTCTTCCAGGTTTGTGTCCAGCTCCAGAAGCAGGCCGCCGATGTCGAGGGCATCGCCGTCGCCGAGCCTGAAGTCGCGCAGGATGTCGCCTGCATCTTCGGCAGAGGCGAAGACAAACACGTCCGCGTCTGCGCCGCCTTTCAGGGTATCGGCCCCGGCGCCGCCTTCCAGCCGGTCGCTGCCGGCGCTGCCGTCAAGCATGTCATCGCCGCTGCCGCCGCGGATGGTGTCATTGCCGGCACCGCCATTGATCTTGTCCGCGCCGTCGCCGCCATCGGCGGTGTCATCACCATTGCCGGCGCTGATCTTGTCGTCTCCGTCGCCGCCATCCAGGCTGTCGCCGCCGTCGCCGCCGGTGACTTTGTCGGCGTCCGCGCCGGCCAGGATCGTATCGTTGCCGGCGCCGCCATTGACATTATCAGCGCCTGCGCCGGTTTCGATCAGATCGTCGCCATTGCCGCCCTGCACCTTATCGCTGCCGCTGCCGCTGGTGATCACGTCATTGCCGTCGCCGCCGTCCAGCTTGTTGTCGCCGCCGCCAGCCGAGAGGGTGTCCTCGCCAAGGCCGCCCTTGATCTTGTCCTTGCCGCTGCCGCTGGTGATCACGTCGTCGCCATCGTCGCCGGAAATCTGGTTGTCGCCATCGCCTGCCGCAATCGTGTCGTTTCCGAGGCCGCCCTTGATCTTGTCCCTGCCGCTGCCGCTGGTGATCGAGTCGTCGCCATCGTCGCCGGAAACCTGGTTGTCGCCATCGCCTGACGCAATCGTGTCGTTTCCGAGGCCGCCCTTGATCTTATCCTTGCCGCTGCCGCTGGTGATCGAGTCGTGGCCTTCGCCGCCATCGGCCTTGTTGTCGCCATCGCCGGCCGCAATTGTGTCGTCTCCGTCACCGCCGCTGAGCTGGTCCTTGCCGCTGCCGCCGCTGATCGAGTCATCGCCGAGGCCGCCATCGGCCTTGTTGTAGCCGTCGCCGGCGGCAATGGTGTCATTGCCGTCGCCGCCCTTGAACTGGTCTCTGCCGCTGCCGCCGCTGATCAGGTCATCGCCCAGGCCGCCATCGGCCTTGTTGTAGCCATCGCCCGCTGAAAGGGTGTCATTGCCGTCACCGCCGTACAGCAGGTCCCTGCCGCTGCCGGTGACAATGACGTCATTGCCCAGGCCGCCTTCCACCCGGTTGTTGCCGCCGCCGCCGTTGAGGCTGTCGTTTCCGGCGCCGCCGTCGATTCTGTCGCTGCTGTCGCCTGCCAGAACGGTGTCGTCGCCATCCTCCCCGTAGAGCTGATTCCGGCCGCCGCCGCCGTTGAGGCTGTCGTTTCCGGCGCCGCCGTAGATCTTGTCGCTTCCGTCTCCCGCCAGAACGGTGTCGTCGCCATCCTCTCCATAGAGCTGGTTCCGGCCGCCGCCGCCGTCGAGGCTGTCGTTTCCGGCGCCGCCGTCGATCTTGTCGGCTCCGTCGCCCGCCAGAACGGTGTCGTCACCGTCCTCCCCGTACAGCTCGTTCCTGCCGTCACCGCCGTCCAGGCTGTCGCTGCCCAGGCCGCCATACAGTTTGTCGCTGCCGTTGCCGCCGGTCAGGGTGTCGTCGCCGTCCAGGCCGAACAGATGGTCGTTGCCGTCACGGCCTTCGATCAGGTTGGCGGCGCTGTTGCCGTAGCCCTTGTCAGACGCGCTGCCCAGGATCAGGTTTTCGATCTCCGAGCCTTCGCTGACCGTCAGCGTCTTGGAACCGATGGTGCCGGACACGCCGCTTTGCAGGGTGATCGAGGACGTATAGGTCACGGCGCTCAGATCCAGGGTGTCGGTGCCGCCATTGGTGTCGGTGACGGTGCCCAGCACGCTGGTCCAGTTCGGCACAAAGCTGTTGGTGAAGGTATAGATGTTGTCGATGACCTCCGGCGTGGGATCCGGGTCCGGGGTCGGTTCCGGGTCCGGTGTGGGCTCCGGGTCCGGTGTGGGCTCCGGATCGGGGGTCGGGGCGGAGGAGATGTTGATGATTTCTGCCAGATCGGCATTTGCATCGACACCGGCCAGGAACACCAGCAGCGTGCTGCTGCCGTTGTGGGAAACCTTCAGCCAGGAGCCGCCGCTGCCGGCCTGGAGCGAGACGACGCCGTCGGCCGCCGCGTCGGTGCCGGTATAGCCGATATCCTGCAGCAGGGCGCTAACATCGACGCGGTCTCCGGCGGCGAGGCTGAAGTCGGCGATGGAGTCGCCGGACTCGCCCAGCTTCCGGTAGACGAAACGGTCGGCGCCCGCGCCGCCGGTCAGGTAGTCGGCGCCGGTTCCGCCGATCAGCGTGTCGTTGCCGCCGCCTGCCGAGATCTGATCGTTGCCGGCGCCGCTGTCCAGAACATTGTCCGCGGCGTTGCC
This sequence comes from Leisingera daeponensis DSM 23529, assembly GCF_000473145.1. Taxonomy (NCBI): domain Bacteria; kingdom Pseudomonadati; phylum Pseudomonadota; class Alphaproteobacteria; order Rhodobacterales; family Roseobacteraceae; genus Leisingera; species Leisingera daeponensis. The sequence goes on from NZ_KI421500.1 coordinate 3,474,896, forward strand.
GGTGATGCTGTCTATGCCGCTGCCGGTGATAGCGTTTTCGATCACGGTTCCGCTGGCGATGGAGAAGTTGCCGGTCTTGCCATTGAGGCTGGAGAAGGTGCCCGCATTCAGGTTCAAGGTCTGATTGTAGCTGCGGGAGCCAAGGTTGATCACGTCGGTGCCGCCGCTGTCGACAATCGCCACCGCCCAGCCGTCGTTCAGATCCATGCCGAAACGGCCGGTGGTCTGGCCGTCGCCATAGGTGGTGTCGCCGGTTTCCACGTTCACAGGCGTGCCGTACAGATGGTGGACCGCAGCGATATCGGCCAGCTGCGCCGTCGCCAGATAGGCAAAGGAGGCATCGACCGCTGTGTTTTCGGACTGGCTGAAGTAGGACATGATCGACATTTGCCAGCTGTCATTGGCAAAATGGGCGTCCGAGCCGTAGCTGGCGCTGCCGTTGTAGTTGCCGGTGTGGCCCAGGCCCAGGGCGTGGCCGATCTCGTGGATGAAGGTTTGCAGGTAGTAGTTGCCGTATGCGGACCAGCCGTCGTCCACATTGATATGCGAGCTGAGGATGGTGCCGTTGCTGACGGTGGAGCTGGCGTAGGCGCCGGAGTTGTTGTCGTCAAAGGTGATCTTTGCGCTGCCGGTGGTTTCGGCAAACTCGATCCCGGTCAGCGCGGTCCAGCTTTCCAGCGCCTTGCGGGCGGTCTCCTTGCCGGTTGCATTCAGCCCGCTGAGGTTGACCGTCAGCTGCCCGCCGGTTTGCACATCAAAGGAGCGCTGGGTGCGGCCGGTATCCTCCCAGAAGCCCTTGTACAGATACTGGGCGATCTGGTCGACTGTGTACGTCGGCTTGCCGCCGGCATCTCCGGTGCTGGTGCCAGAGCCGTTGCTGCCGGTGGCTTCGGGAATCCTGTGATTGGCTTGACCGCAATATTCACACATGACCGTGCTCCAAACTAGCTCTTTGGTTTAAATGGGGAATTCGGTTTGCCCAACCAGGTGGCCGGCAAAGTCCGCAATGCTGTCCGCAGTCAGTTGGCCGTCCATGACCGACTGTTCGATGGCCGGGCCTTGGCCGGACCGGCCATCGCGGTGCTGCCACTCCAAGAATCCTGAAATCCAGTCCGCGGCCTGGGATTGCCCGACATAGCGCAGGGTCAGATCGGCGGGGCCGGTCTGACCGTCCGCAGCGGACACCGCCGCCCCGGGAAACCTTTGGCTCAACGCGTCGGCCAAGGCGTCGCACAGGGGCTGCTGCAAAGCTTTGGCGCAGTGCAGCTCAATGCTCTGCACCGGGCTGGCAAGCGCGGCGGAGCCGGTGACCAGCAGCCAGATGGCGGCAGAACAGCCGGAAAGGGTCCCAGGTGAGATCATGGAATTGCTCGCTCAGACGGTTGAAGGATCAGGTTCAGTCCCGCGCCGTTCTGGCTGCCCTGTCGGGTCTAGCGGCGGATTCGGGCGAAATGGGGGCCGGGATCCGGGCAATCTTTAGACGGCGTTAACCGGCGTTAACCCTATGCTAAGCGGACCTGTCCCAAGCGCGCTTCGCCCGGGGGCGGAATCTGTTTTTGCAAATCATTCTCAATTTCATTGACAGTTGCGAATGATTTGCAATAACGATGCTGCAAAGACATCTTCAAAACGGAGAATCGAATGCTTTCGAACCTGCTCAAGACGGTTTCCGCCGCCGCGATTGCGGCCGCTGCCGCCAGCGTTGCCATGGCCGAGGAAAAGATGAAGGTGGTCACAACTTTCACCGTGCTGGCCGACATGGCGGCCAATGTGGCAGGCGATGCCGCAGAAGTCGTCTCGGTCACCAAGCCGGGGGCAGAGATTCATGGCTATGAACCGACCCCGCGCGATATCGTGCGGGCGTCCGATGCCGACCTGATCCTGTGGAACGGCATGAACCTGGAGCTGTGGTTTGAACAGTTCCTGTCGAACCTGAAGGACGTGCCCTCCGTGACCCTGACCGATGGCATCGACCCGATCCCGATCGCGGCCGGCTCTTACGAGGGAAAGCCCAACCCGCACGCCTGGATGGGTCTGGATAACGCGCTGATCTATATCGACAACATCGTCGAAGCCTTTGCCGAGCACGACCCGGAAAACGCCGCGGTCTATGTCAAGAACGCGGGCGAATACAAGGACAGGCTGCGTGCCACCATCGAGCCGCTGCGCCGCACCATCGCGGAGATCCCCGAGGACAAGCGCTGGCTGGTGACCTGCGAAGGCGCCTTCAGCTATCTGGCGCGCGATTTCGGTATGAAGGAGCTGTACCTGTGGCCGATGAACGCCGATCAGGTCGGCACCCCGCAGCAGGTGCGTTCGGTGATTGATGGCGTGCGCGCCAACGACATCCCGGTGGTGTTCTGCGAAAGCACCGTGAACACCGCCCCGGCAGAGCAGGTGGCGCGGGAAACCGGCGTGGCCTATGGCGGGGAGCTCTATGTCGACTCCCTCAGCGAGGCGGATGGCCCGGTGCCGACCTATCTGGACCTGCTGAAGGTCACCTCTCAGACCGTGGCCCGCGGTTTGACGGAAGTGACCAATTAAGACCGCATTTTCGCATATCCACAGAGCCCCGCAGCACAAGTTGCGGGGCGTTTCATTTCACAAAGCACAATTTCTGTGTGTAACTCTGCAGGACAGCCCATGCTTGATGCCAGCGAGACCCACATCATGAACACCAGCGCCGCAGCCGCGGAGGGCGGGATTGCCGCCAAGAACGTCACGGTGACCTACCGCAACGGCCATACAGCGCTGTGGAACGCCAGCTTTGACATTCCCCGCGGCACCGTTACCGCGCTGGTCGGGGTCAATGGCGCAGGCAAATCGACCCTGTTCAAGGCGATCATGGGGTTCGTCCCCGCCGCGCAGGGCGAAATCCGCATCCTCGGCATGTCCGTGAAAGACGCGCTGCGCAAGAACCTGGTTGCCTATGTGCCCCAGTCGGAGGAGGTCGATTGGGCTTTTCCGGTGCTGGTCGAAGACGTGGTGATGATGGGCCGCTACGGCCACATGGGGTTTCTGCGCCGGCCCAAGGCAGCCGATCATGAGGCCGTCGATCAGGCACTGCGCCGGGTGAACATGCAGGACTTCCGCCACCGCCAGATCGGCGAGCTGTCCGGCGGCCAGCGCAAGCGGGTGTTCCTGGCCCGCGCCCTGGCGCAGGACGGGCAGGTGATCCTGCTGGACGAGCCCTTTACCGGCGTGGACGTGAAGACCGAGGAGCAGATCATCGCCCTTCTGCGCGAGCTGCGCGACGAGGGCCGGGTGATGCTGGTTTCCACTCATAACCTGGGCAGCGTGCCGGAATTCTGCGACCGCACGGTGCTGGTCAAGGGCACGGTGCTGGGGTCCGGCCCGACCGAGACCACCTTTACCCGCGAGAACCTGGAGCACGCCTTTGGCGGCGTGCTGCGCCATTTCACCCTGGGCGGCCAGGCGCTGCATGACGACGGCGACACCCGCGAGGTCACTATCCTGACCGATGACGAGCGCCCCTTTGTCCAGTACGGCGAAAAGACCCAGACGAGCGACAGCAAGCGCGAGGGCGGGAGCCAGGAATGATGGAGTATCTGCTGGAGCCGTTCACCTACGGCTATATGACCAACGCGATGTGGGTGTCGGCGCTGGTCGGCGGCGTCTGCGCGTTCCTGTCGGCCTATCTGATGCTCAAGGGCTGGTCGCTGATCGGCGATGCGCTCTCGCATTCGGTGGTGCCCGGGGTGGCGGGGGCCTATATCCTGGGCCTGCCGTTCGCGCTGGGCGCCTTTATCGCCGGCGGGCTGGCGGCGGGGGCGATGCTGTTCCTGTCGGAACGGTCCGGATTGAAGGTCGATGTGATCATCGGCCTGATCTTCACCTCCTTCTTCGGGCTTGGCCTGTTCATCGTCTCGATCAGCCCGATGTCGGTGTCGGTGCAGACCATCACCATGGGCAATATCCTGGCGATCACGCCGGAGGACACGCTGCAGCTGGCCATCATCGGCTTTGTCTCGCTGGCGGTGCTGCTGGCCAAGTGGAAGGACCTGATGGTCACCTTCTTTGATGAAAACCATGCCCGCACCATCGGGCTGCGTCCCGGATTGCTGAAGGCGGTGTTCTTCGTGCTGCTGTCGGCCTCTGTCGTGGCGGCGATGCAGACCGTGGGGGCGTTTCTGGTGATTGCCATGGTGGTGACGCCGGGGGCGACCGCCTATCTGCTGTGCGACCGCTTTCCGCGGCTGATCATGGTTTCCGTATTTATCGGCGCGGCCACCAGTTTCTTCGGCGCCTATGCCAGCTACTTCCTGGATGGTGCCACCGGCGGCATCATCGTGACGCTGCAGACACTGATCTTCCTGGTGGTGTTTGTCTTTGCCCCGAAACACGGGCTGCTGGCGGCCAAGCGCAAGGCGCGCGAGGCGCTGAAGCGCGGCCCCGCCGCACAACAGGAGGCCGTGTGATGGATCTTGATACACTGCTGATGCCGTTTCAGTTCGCGTTCATGCAGAACGCCTTTCTGATTTCCCTGATCGTGTCGGTGCCCACCGCGCTGCTGTCGTGCTTTCTGGTGATGAAGGGCTGGGCGCTGATGGGCGATGCGGTCAGCCACGCCGTGCTGCCGGGGATCGTGCTGGCCTATGTGCTGGGCTTCCCGCTGATCATCGGCGCCTTTGCCGCCGGTATGCTGTGCGCGGTGGCAACCGGGTTTTTGTCCGGCAACAGCCGGGTCAAGCAGGACACGGTGATGGGGGTGGTGTTCTCCGGCATGTTCGGGCTTGGCATCGTGATGTACGTGGGGATTGAGACCAACGCCCACCTGGATCACATCCTGTTCGGCAATATGCTGGGGGTGGAGCCGGACGAGCTGTGGACGGCGGGGATCATCTCGCTGGCGGTGGGGGCTGTGCTGGTGCTGAAGTGGAAGGACCTGCTGCTGCACAGTTTCGACCCCGCGCAGGCGCAGGCCTGCGGCCTGCCGGTGGCGGTGCTGCATTACGGGCTGCTGGCGGCCTTGTCGCTGACCATCGTGGCGACGCTTTCGGCGGCGGGGCTGATCCTGGCGATCGGCCTGCTGATCGCGCCGGGAGCGATTGCCTTCCTGGTGGTGCGCAAGTTCAGCACCATGCTGTGGGTCTCGGTGCTGGTCTGCATGTTCTCGATGCTGGCGGGCACCTATGCCAGCTTCTTCCTCGACAGCGCGCCGGCGCCGACCATCGTGCTGATCCTGACCATTCTGTTTGTGCTGGCCTTTGTGCGGCGGCTGTACCTGACCCGCAAGACATCAATGCAGCGGGCCGAGGAGACCACCGGGGCCGCGTGAATTACGCGGGCCCGGGCTTTGCCATCTCCAGCAGCCACTGCCGTACCAGTTCGGCGTTCGGGACCAGATCCTGGGTCTTGGACCAGACCAGATAGAACCCCGCCCCGGTGGTCCAGGACCATTCCTTGCGGGCAGCCAGCAGCCCCTGTTTGATCAGCGGCTCGGTCACATGCTGCCAGCCGAAGGCAAAGCCCTCGCCCGCAATTGCGGCCTGCAAAACCAGCGCATAGTCGTTGAGGCGCATACCCGCGGCGGGCGGGCGGCCGGTGACGCCGAAATGTTCAAACCATTGCTGCCATCTGGGGCGCTCGCGGACCGGTTCCTCCAGATGGATCAGCCGTTCGTGCAGCAGGTTCGGCACCGTCGCCAGGTTGACCGCGGCGGCCATCACCCGCGGACTGGCCACCGGAAAGATTACCTCCGGCGCGATCAGGGCGGAATGGCAGTCCGGCCAGGTGCCGTTGCCGCGCCGCACTGCCAGTGAGATGCCTTCGGTATTGATGTCCGGCTCCCGGTCGGAGCTTTGCAGCCGCAGGTCGATATCCGGGTGCGCCTCATGCAGCTGGGCCAGTCTTGGCATCACCCAGTAGTATGCAAAAGCGGAGGAGCAGTTGAGCGTCACATGGTCATTGCGCCCGAACTGCCGCACGGCCTTGGCGGAGGACAAGATGTCCCCGAGGGCTTTGGAGACATCGGTATAAAGCCGCATGCCTGCCCCGGTCAGCTCCACCTTGCGGTGGCCGCGGCGGAATAAAATAACGCCCAGAGACGTTTCCAACTGCTTGATCGCGGCGCTGACCGCGGGCTGCTGCACGTTCAGTTCTTCAGCCGCGCGGGTGAAGGAAGCGTGCCGTGCAGCGGCTTCGAACACGATCAGATGGCGGGGGCTGGTGAGGAGTTTCCACAGTTCCTGCATAACTGTGAATTATCCAAATCATCAGATTTTTCAACCGTCACAATGCAGGCGGCGGACCGTATCGTTGCGTATCTTTTGACGACTGGAGAGCCCCATGGCCCGACGCGCCCGCGCATCCCGCGACAGAAACACCGCCCCCGCGGGCGCTCCGGCGTCGCCCTTTATCCGGCGGAGCCTGCCGTTCTTTGACGTGCTGGACGAGGAGAAGCTGGTCAAGCTGGAGGCGCAGGTCGACTGGATCTTTGAGGAGGTTGGTATCGCCTTCCGCGACGACCCTGAAGCGCTCAGGATCTGGAGGGAAGCGGGCGCCAGGATCGACGGCGACACGATCCGCGCGGATGCGCACTGGATCCGTTCTCTGTGTGCAAAGGCGCCGCGGGAGTTCACGCAGCTGGCCCGCAATCCGGCGCGGTCTGTCACCATTGGCGGCACCAATCAGGTCTTTGCCCCGATCTATGGCGCGCCCTTTGTGCGCGATCTGGAAGGCGGTCGCCGGTACGGAGACATGGAAAGTTTCGAAAAGCTGGTGAAGCTCACCTACATGCATCCGAACCTGCATCACGGCGGGTTCGTGATCTGCGAACCCTGCGACGTGCCGGTCTCCAAGCGCCATTTCGACATGCTGCTTGCCCATATGACGCTGAGCGACAAACCGCATCTGGGCGCCATCACCGAGATGAGCCGGGCGCAGGACAGCGTCGATATGGCGGAGATCGTCTTTGGCAAGGACGTCATGGACGAAAACTGCGTGATCATGGGCAATGTGAACACCAATTCGCCGCTCTTGGTGGACAAGGTGGTGACCGAGGCGATCCGCGCCTACTGCGCGCGCGGGCAGGGCATTATCGTTGTGCCGTTTATCCTTACGGGCGCGATGGGGCCGGTCTCCACCGCCGCATCCGTCGCGCAGGCGATGGCGGAGGCGATGATGGTCTGCGCCTTTGCCCAGATCGTGCGCCCCGGTGCGCCATTTGTGCTGGGCAACTTCCTCAGCTCCATGTCGCTGAAATCCGGCGCGCCGACCTTCGGGATGCCGGAGCCGGTGATCTCCAACTATGCCATCGGCCAGCTGGCGCGCCGGGCCGGGCTGCCGTTGCGCTGCGGCGGGTCGCTGACAGCCTCCAAGATCGAGGATGCGCAGGCGGCTTATGAAAGCGCCGACTCGATGCATTCCACCATGCTGGCCGGGGCCAACTATGTGCTGCATTCGGCGGGCTGGCTGGAGGGCGGTCTTTGCACCGGGTTCGAGAAGCTGATCATGGATGCAGACCGGCTGGGGTCCTACCAGAAGGTGCTGAGCCAAGGGCTGGATACCAGTGACGAGGCCTTTGCCCGCGATGCCTACGCTGAAGTGGAGCCGGGCGGGCATTTCCTCGGCTCCGGGCACACCATGCGCAATTACCAGACCGCGTTTTATGAGCCGAAGCTGAGCGACAGCGAGAATGTCGAAAGCTGGGAGGAGGGCGGCTGCAAGGACATGCGCCAGCGCGCCTATGAGCGCTGGAACCGGATGCTGGACGAGTATCAGGCGCCGCCGATGGACGAGGCGGTGAAAGAGGAACTGGCCGCCTATGTCGCCCGCCGCAAGGAGGAGATCCCGGATGCCTGGTACTGAGGCAAGGAATTCATCACCCATTTCTCCGGCTTATGCAGGATGGGCCGGATTGCGCCAGCACCCCCTGCGCGCCTCCCGTACACCCCCTGTGCACCCGCTTGGTGCGGTTTGCCGCAAATCCCGCGCTTTGCCCCGAATCTGAGGACAAATCCATGTCAGACAATTTTGCCCAATCGACGCTCAACATCCACAAGGAGGAGAGCACCGGCGACAAAAAGCTGCCGAGCCACGCCAAGGCGGTGATCATTGGCGGCGGTGTGGTTGGCTGCTCGATCCTATTCCACCTGGCCAAGTTCGGCTGGAAGGACGTGGTGCTGCTGGAGCGCGACGAGCTGACCTCCGGCTCCTCCTGGCATGCGGCGGGGCAGATCCATACCATCAGCTCGGACCCGAACATCTCGCGGCTGCAATCCTACACCATTGATCTGTATAAGGAGATTGAGGAGACTTCGGGCCACTCTGTGGGCCTGCACATCACCGGCGGGTTTTATCTGGCGTCGAACAAGACCTGGTATGACTACCTGAAGCGGGAACGCTCCAAGGCGCGCTATATGGGGCTGCATCAGGAATTCATCAGCCCCAAGGAAGTGGCCGAGCGGCATCCGCTGATTGATCCCAAGCATTACCATGCCGCGCTATGGGATGATCAAGACGGCGATCTGGACCCGTCGGGCGCGACCTATGCCTTCGCCAAATCCGCCCGCGTGCATGGCGCGCAGTATTTCACCCACACGCCGGTGACCGCGACAACCCAGCGTGCCGATGGAAGCTGGGATGTGACCACCCAGCGCGGGGTGATCAACGCGGAGCATATCGTGAACTGCGGCGGGTTGTGGGCGCGTGAGGTCGGGCACATGCAGGGCATCAACCTGCCGGTGCAGCCGATGGAGCACCATTACCTGATCACCGACAAGATCGACGCGGTGGCCAACCACCCGACCCGCCTGCCGGCCGGGATCGATTATGAGGCGAACATCTACTTCCGGCAGGAACGGCAGGGGATGCTGCTGGGCACCTATGAGCCGAAGGGCACGCCCTGGAAAGTGGGCGGCACGCCCTGGGATTTCGGCCATGAGCTGTTGCAGCCGGATCTGGACCGGATTGCCGACCGTCTCGAGATGTCGTTTGAGCGCATTCCGGCCATCGGCGAGGCGGGGATCAAGGATATGATCAACGGGCCCTTCACATTTGGCCCCGATGGCAACCCGATGATCGGCCCGGTGCCGGGGATGCGGAACTACTGGTGCGCGGTGGGCGTCATGGCGGGCTTCTGCCAGGGCGGCGGCGTGGGGCTGACCATGGCCGAATGGATGATCGACGGCGAGCCGTCCATCGACGTCTGGGCGATGGATGTGGCGCGGTTTGGCGAGTTTGCGACCCCCGACTGGGGCACGGTGAAATCGACCGAGAACTACGAGCGCCGCTTCGTGATGACATTCCCGAATGAAACCCTGCCCAAGGGGCGGATGCAGAAGACCACGGCCCTTTATGACCGCTTGGTCGCCAAGGGCGCGCGGATGGGGCAGGGGTTTGGCCTGGAGAACGCGCTGTGGTTTGCCGACGGGCCGGAGGACGCACATGAAGAGCCGACGTTTGAGCGCAACCGCAGCCACGATTATGTGGCGCGCGAGGTCAAGGCGGTGCGCGAGGCGGTGGGCGGCATCGAGATCGCCAACTTTGCCAAGCATGAGTTTAAAGGCGCGGGCGCGCGGGCTTATCTGGACCGCGTTCTGGCGGGGTATGTGCCGAAGCCGGGCCGCCTGACGCTGACGCCGATGCTGACGCCGAAGGGCAAGCTTTATGGCGATCTGACTGTGGCCTGTCTGGCTGAGGATCACTTCATGCTGTTCGGCTCCGGCGCGATGCAGGAGGCGCACCGCCGCTGGTTTGAGAAGGACCTGCCGGAAGATGTGAGGTATCAGAACGTCTCGGATGACTGGCACGGCATCGCGCTGTCGGGGCCGAAATCGCGGGAGCTGCTGGCCCGTATTACCCGCGAGGATGTCTCTGCCGAGGCGTTCAAGTTCCGTGACCTGCGCCAGACGTTCGTGGGCGGCGTGCCGGTGATCCTGAACCGGATCAGCTTCTCTGGCGAGCTGGGCTATGAGATCTATTGCAAGCCGCAGTACCTGCTGCGCCTGGCGGAAGCGGTCGAGGAGGCAGGCAGCGATCTGGGCTACCGCTGGTACGGGGCGCGGGCGCTGATGTCGATGCGGCTGGAGAAGGGCTGGGGTGTGTGGACGCTGGACTTCCGCCCGGATTTCGACGCGGCGGAAAGCGGCATGGAGGCCTTCATCAACTGGAAGAAGGATTTCGTAGGCAAGGCCGCTGCGCTGAAGGCCCGCCAAGCCGGGGCAAGCCGAAAGCTGGTCACCATGACCATCGGTGTGGATGGCATCGATGTGTCGGGCGACGAGGCGATCCTGAAGGACGGCGCGGCGGTCGGCTACATCTCCTCAGGCGGGTATGCGCATCATGCGCAGGCTTCTATGGCGATGGGCTATGTCTCAGCTCAGCACGCGGTGGCCGGCACCAGGCTGCAGGTGGAGATCCTGGGCGAGATGTATGACGCCGAAGTGCTGGGCGCGCCGGTCTATGACGCGGACGGCGCCAGAATGCGCGCCTGAGCCGGGCCGGGGGCGGAGACCCTGAGCCGCCCCTGGCGGACCCTCGGCGCCGCGCTGGCGCCGGGGTTTGACAGCCAGACCTCCTTCGCCGGGGTCTATCGCCGCGATTCCGGCAGGCCGCCGCATCAGGAGCGGCCGTTCCAGGCTGATCCGTGACAGGGGGCCGGGCTGGAGACCAGCCCGGCAGCGAGGACACACGGGGCTGTTATAGACCGAGGCTGCTGAGGCCGGGGTGGTCTGCCGGGCGCGGGCCCTGCGGCCAGTGGAACAGGCGCTCGTCCGCGGTGATCTTCAGGTCGTTGATCGAAGCGAAGCGGTGCGCCATGCGGCCGTCCACGGAAAACTCCCAGTTTTCGTTGCCATAGGAGCGGTACCACTGGCCGGTGGCATCGTGCCACTCATAGGCGAAGCGAACGGCGATGCGGTTCCCGGTGAAGGCCCACAGTTCCTTGATCAGCCGGTACTCATGCTCGCGCTCCCATTTGGCAGCGAGGAAGGCCTGCACCGCCGCGCGCCCTTGCGGGAAGTCGGCGCGGTTGCGCCAGTTGGTGTCCAGGGTGTAGGCCAGCGAAACGGTCTCGGGGTTGCGGCTGTTCCAGGCATCTTCGGCGGCGCGGACCTTGGCGATGGCGGTGTCGCGGGTGAAGGGCGGCAGCGGGGGGCGGGGAGCTTCTGTCATGTTTATTTACCGATCTGTTAAGTTATGACAGGCAAAGTGAACAGATCGGTTAAGGTATTCAAGGGTTAGGTCCGGGTTCTGTCCACACAGATGCGTGAGTTGTCCCGGTTTCTCAGGAAACGTATTTTATTCTCGCTGGTTAGCTTGACGTTTGCTTCAATAAAAATGTTAACTGATCGGTGCATTAACTGCCCCGCTGGAGGCGCAATGAGGCCGAACAAACGTGGCGAACTGATCCGAAAGGCGCTGGATCTGTTTTATGGGAACGGATTTCACGCCACTGGGATGGATCTGGTGGCGGCGGAGACCGGGGTGTCGAAAACCTCGATCTACAAACACTTCCGTTCCAAGGAGGAGCTGATCCTGGCGGTGCTGAAACTGCGGGACGAGGATTTCCGCACCTGGCTGTACGGGCGGATGGAGGCGCGGGCGGATACCCCGCGCGGCCAGCTGGAGGCGTTGTTCGACGTTCTGCAGGAGTGGTTCGAACAGCCCGGGTTTCAGGGCTGCATGTTCATCAAGGCCAGCGCCGAGTATCAGTCGCCGGACGATCCGATCAACCTGCAGTCGGCAGAGCACAAGCAGGTGCTGCAGGCGCATTTCGCGCATCTGGCGGCCGGGGCCGGGGCAAGGGATCCGGACGCGCTGGCGCGGCAGCTGATGGTGCTGAAGGAGGGCGCGATCGTGCTGGCTGCCCTGACCCATAGCAGCGCCCCGGCCCGGGATGCCCGCACGGCGGCCGCGGCGCTGATTGACCAGGCAATCAGCTAGCGTTCAGGCGCTTTGCCGGCCTGCGCGCAACACTTGCCCTGCCTGCGCGTCAGCGCGTGCTGCCCGGGATGGCGGCTGCTGCGGCAATCCTGTACCATCGCGGTCAGAAACGCCAACGGAGTACGGGCCGAATGACCCCATTTTCCATCGCGGGCATCCAAATGCATGTGGACGCGCTGCATTCGAATGTCGACGCAATGCTTCACCGGATCGACGTGCTGATGGCGCGCTTCCCCTGGACACAGATGGCTGTGTTCAGCGAACTGGCGCCCTACGGGCCGCTGACCAAATTCGCGCAGCCGCTGCACAACGAAGCGATTGAGCGGTTCTGCGCCGCGGCGGTGAAACACGGGATCTGGGTGGTGCCCGGCTCGATGTTCGAGGTCGCGGACTCCGGCAAGATCTACAACACCTCCTCGGTCATCAATCCGCAGGGCGAGGTGGTCGCGGTCTACCGCAAGATGTTCCCGTTCCGCCCGTATGAGCAGGGCGTGGAGGCCGGCACGGAGTTCTGCGTGTTCGACATTCCTGAGGTTGGCCGGTTCGGCCTGTCGATCTGCTATGACATCTGGTTCCCGGAAACCACCCGCCAGCTGACCAGCCAGGGGGTCGAGGTGCTGCTGCATCCGGTGCTGACCGGGACGGCGGACCGGGATGCCGAACTGTCCATCGCCCGCGCCACCGCGGCGCAGTTCCAGTGCTTCGTGGTTGATGTGAACGGGCTGGGCGCTGGGGGCGTGGGGCAGTCCTGTATCATCGATCCGTCGGCCACGGTGCTGCACCAGTCGGGCCGCCATGAGGACATGTTCCCGCTGGAGCTGGACCTTGACCAGGTGCGCCGCCAGCGCGAGGTCGGCCTGAAGGGGCTGGGCCAGGTGCTGAAAAGCTTCCGCGACCGGGAGGCTGATTTCCCGGTATACGACCGCGCCAGCGGGGCGGATGCTTACCTGCACACGCTGGGGCCACTGGAGATCCCGGTGCAGGGCTCGCAGGCGGGCCTGAATGCCCGCGCGCCGGGCGACGGCGCAATCGGATTTGCCGAATTGCATCCAATACACTACGCTGAAAGAAAAGCAGGCGGTTGATCAGTCTCATTTCTTAGTAGCCAGAGCCTTTTGATCTCCCGCCGATAACCAGGATGGGAGGTGCATATGCAAGTAATGGGCGACTATTACTCGGCGATCCAGCTGCGTCACGACCAGTGGACAACGCTGAGAGAGGTAACCGAAGCCCTGGCCAGTGCCCGAAAACCGAAACGTGAAGCAGCGCTCGAGACGAATGTCCGGGCGCTGTTTGATTTACTGGGTCCGATTGAGACCTATTGGGCCTTTCCCGGTGTGCAGGCCTTTGAGCAGATCCGGCGCCAGTTCGAGCACGGGAATTACGCCGATGTGGCGTTTTCCGTCCAGCGCATCTGCCGGGCCTTGTCCACCGGTGCCTACCGGCGGCGGCATGTTCCGCTGGACCGCGACTCGGCGGATGCGGACGAGCACGAGGATGAGGTCATCCAGCCGCCCGAGGCGCGGGCGCTGGCCAAGCCCTATTTCGAGGTGCTGGTGGTCGACAAAGTCAACGAACACCAGGAGCGCTGGCTGCACAGCAACTTCAAGAAGATGCGGCGCCCGGAAGATCCGTTTCACTATGAAACCGTGGTGGTGCCCAGTCTGCAGGACGCGCTGATCGGGATCCTGTTCAACTACAACATTCAAGCCATCGTGGTGCGGCCGGGCCTCAAGTTCGACTCGAAGATGGAGATGTCGCTGCTGACCCGCTACCTGGACTGGGCCGGCGGCACCGAGGGCATTGAGGCGGTCCGTTCGCTCGACCACGGCCCGGCGCTGTGCCGGCTGGTGGCGAATGTCCGGCCGGAACTGGACGCCTATCTGGTCACCGACCGCTCGGTCGAGGAGATCGCAGGCCATGACCTGGGGATCTGCCGCCGCGTCTTTTACAATCAGGAAGATTTCATGGAACTGCACCTCAATATCCTGAGGGGGGTGCAGGCGCGCTACAAGACGCCGTTCTTCACGGCGCTGGTCGAGTATTCCAAACAGCCGACCGGCGTCTTCCACGCGATGCCGATCAGCCGCGGCAAGTCGGTCTCGCGCAGCCATTGGATTCAGGACATGGGGGCGTTTTACGGCTCCAACATTTTCCTGGCCGAGACCTCTGCCACCTCCGGCGGGCTGGATAGCCTGCTGGAGCCGCACGGGCCCATCAAGCAAGCGCAGGAACAGGCCAGCCGTGCCTTCGGGTCAAAGCAGACTTTCTTTGCCACCAACGGCACCTCCACCTGCAACAAGATCGTGGTGCAGGCGCTGGTGCGGCCCGGCGATATCGTGCTGGTGGACCGCGACTGCCACAAGTCGCACCATTACGGGCTGGTGCTGGCGGGGGCGCAGGTGGTCTATCTCGACAGCTACCCGCTGAATGAATACTCGATGTACGGGGCGGTGCCGCTGCGGGAGATCAAGCATATGCTGCTGCACCTCAAGGCGCAGGGCAAGCTGGACCGGGTGCGGATGCTATTGCTGACCAACTGCACCTTTGACGGCATCGTCTACAACGTCGAGCGGGTGATGGAGGAATGCCTGGCGATCAAGCCGGACCTGATCTTCCTGTGGGACGAGGCCTGGTTCGCCTTTGCCCGGTTCAGCCCGCTGTACCGGCAGCGCACCGCCATGAACGCCGCCAATGTGCTGCGCGGGCGGCTGCGCAGCGATGCCCACGCCAAGGCCTGGGAGGAGCAGCAGAAGCAGCTGAAGGATGCCAGCGAGGAGGAGTGGCTGAGCGCCAGGCTGCTGCCGCCGCCGGACGCGCGGGTGCGGGTCTATGCCACCCAGTCCACGCACAAGACGCTGACGTCGCTGCGGCAGGGGTCGATGATCCATGTGAACGATCAGGACTTCAAAGGCGAGGTGGAGGTGAGCTTCCACGAGGCCTACATGACCCACACCTCGACCTCGCCGAACTACCAGATCATCGCCTCGCTGGATGTGGGGCGGCGGCAGGTGGAGCTGGAGGGCTTCGAATTTGTCCACCGGCAGGTGGAGGCGGCGATGGCGATGCGGCGGGCGATCATGACGCATCCGCGGCTGAGCAAATATTTCAGGATCCTGACTGCCGCCGACATGATCCCGAGCGAGCACCGTCAAAGCGGGCTGGAAAGTTATTACGATCCCCAGCGCGGCTGGTCGGATGTCTGGGACAGCCTGGTGCATGACGAATTTGTGCTCGACCCGACCCGGGTGACGCTGGCGGTGGGCGGTACCGGCTGGGACGGCGACACGTTCAAGACGCAGATCCTGATGGATAAATACGGGATCCAGATCAACAAGACCTCGCGCAACACGGTGCTGTTCATGACCAACATCGGCACCACGCGGTCCTCGGTCGCCTATCTGATCGAGGTTCTGGTGGAAATCGCCACCGGTCTGGACGAATTGCTTGATGACGCTTCGATGATGGAAAAGCGCGGCTTCGAGAAGCGGGTTTCGAACCTCATGCACGACCTGCCGCCGCTGCCGGACTTCAGCCGCTTCCACGACGCCTTCCGCTCTGCTCCGGAAACGCCCGAGGGGGACATCCGCTCGGCGTTTTTCCTGAGCTATGAGGAAAACAACTGCGACTATCTGGAGCTGGACGGGTCGATCAAGGCGGCAATGGAAAGCGGTCAGGAGGTGGTGTCAGCCTCTTTCATCATCCCGTATCCGCCGGGATTTCCGATCCTGGTTCCGGGGCAGGTCGTAAGCCAGGAGATTCTGGCCTTCATGCGGGCCTTGGACGTCAGCGAAATCCACGGCTACCGGGCCGACCTGGGGCTGCGCGTGTTCACCGAGGAGGCCCTGAAACAGCAGGCCAAGGCCAATCAGGCGCGGCTGAAGCTGAACGCGGCCCGGCACAAGATTTTCTGAAGGGAGAAATAAGGTATGCCATCTGGAGCACTGAACAATATCTCTGAAATACGCCGGCACTTCCACCGCAACGAGGATCCTGTGTATTTTGTCTCGGCAACCAATTTCAATCTGCTGGGCCTGGACGAGTGGTGCAAGAATTTCAAATACATATGCTACATTGACTGCTACGGCGGCAAGCACCCCAACGTGTTCTGCCCGTCCGAGCAGCCGCACGCGGAGTTCCAGTCGATCGAGGACATCAACAACTACCTCCTGCAGCACAAGGAGGTGGTCGAATGGATCAAGCGGCGCGGCGGCAAGCCCAAGTTCGTGTTCTTGATGTTCGACGAGGAGACCGAGCGGCTGGCCAAGGAGCTGGGCGGCGAGGTCTGGTTCCCCAGCGCCAAGCTGCGTCAAAGCATGGACAACAAGATCGAAACGGTCCGGATCGGCAACAAGGCTGGTGTGCCTTCGGTGCCGAACGTGCTGGCGGAGGTCAAGGATTACGAGGATCTGAAGAAGACCTGCGAAAAGGCGGGCATCGGCCATGACGTGGTGCTGCAGTCCGCCTTTGGCGACAGCGGCCACACCACCTTCTTCATCAATTCCGAAGCCGATTTCCGCCGCCATGAGCATGAGATCGTCGGCGAGGGCGAGATCAAGATCATGAAGCGGATCGACTGCCGCGGCTCCGCGATCGAGGCCTGCGCCACCAAGGAGGGCACCATTGTCGGGCCGCTGATGACGGAGCTGGTCGGCTTCAAGGAGCTGACCCCCTACCGCGGCGGCTGGTGCGGCAACGAGATCTTCTCAACCGCGTTTCCGCCCAAGACCCGCGAGCGGGCGCGCGAGCTGACCTTCAAGTTCGGCGAGCAGCTGCGCAAGGAAGGCTACCGCGGCTATTTCGAGCTGGATTTCCTGATCGACAAGAAGACCGGGGACATCTGGCTGGGGGAATTGAACCCGCGCATCACCGGCGCATCCTCGATGACCAACCATGCGGCCTTTGCCCATGCGGACGCGCCGCTGTTCCTGTTCCATCTGCTGGAGTTCTCGAAGAAGAAGTTCAAGCTGGACGTGGCAGAACTGAACGACCGCTGGGCCGATCCCAAGATGATCGACAGCTGGTCGCAGATGGTGATCAAGCATACGGACGATTCAGTCGATATCGCCACGGAGGTGCCGGAGACCGGCATCTACCGCATGGCCGAGGACGGCAGCGTGCAGTTCGACCGTTTCGATTATCACCGACGTGCGGTCGAAAGCGAGCAGGAAGCGTTTTTCCTGCGTATCCTGCAGCCGGGCGATTACCGCTATGAGGGGGCCGATATCGGCATCCTGGTGACCCGCGGCCGGTCGATGACGCCGGGGTTCCAGCTGAATGACCGCGGCAAGCGCTGGATCGACGCCATCAAGAGCAACGTCAAAGCACGGCCGCTGCCGATGCAGGAGGCAGGGCCGGTGGTGTCCGATCCTGCCTTCAAGATCATGTAGACCCTGTGAGGGCATGATCATCCGCTGGCGCGCCATCGACGAACCCCAGCCCGGTCCCAAGTGGGCCGGGCTGTTCCAGGAGTTCTGGCCGGACTACCACCAGTGGTGGATCCGCGAAGGCCCGGAAGCGCGCCCCGGTTACCTGGACAGCGTCAACGCGCTGAAGACGCATATGCCGGAGCTGCTGCCGCTCTATGAGGAGCTGTGCGATCTGGCGGGCGGGGCGGATCACGCGGCGCGGTTTCTGAGCTTCTACTGCCCGCCGCCCTATCTGTCGGCCTGTTCCCAGGCGCTGTGGCCCGGGCCGGAGCCGGTTCTGGTGCGCAACTACGACTACAGCGCTCATGCCTTTGACGGGGTGGTGATGCGCACCGAATGGCTGGGCCGCACGGTGCTGGGCACCAGCGACAGCCTGTGGGGCCTGGTGGACGGGATCAACGATGCCGGGCTGGCGGTGTCGCTGACATTCGGCGGCCGCCGGGTGGTCGGTGAAGGCTTCGGCGTGCCGCTGATCCTGCGCTATGTGCTGCAGACTTGCGAAACCGCGGAAGAGGCCGGCGCGGCGCTGTCCCGTCTGCCGACGCATATGAGCTATAACGTCACCGTGGTCGACCGGGACCGCAAGTTCCTGACCGCGTTCATGGCGCCCGACCGCAAGGCGGTGCTGAAACATGTGTCAGTCGCCACCAACCACCAGGAGAAAGTGGAGTGGGACAGCCATGCGCGGTTCACGGCGACCGTGGAGCGGGAGCGGTTTCTGCTGCAGCGGCTGACGTTGCATGTGGAATCGGAAGAGAAGTTCATCGGCGCGTTTCTGAAGCCGCCGCTGTATTCCTCGGCTTTCAGCGAGGGTTTCGGCACGCTTTACACGGCGGTCTACCGGCCCCGCAAGCTTGAGATGGAGCTCCGCTGGCCCGGCAGTGTCTGGCACATGCCGCTGATGGCATTCGACGAGCGCACTCTGGCCGTGCAGGTGCCGGGGTTCTAGCCGCCGGTCCGGTCCGGTCTGGCCGGCGGCGGATCACTCCCTGTCTGAAAGATTGCTGAGCTGCCCGGCCGCCGGCGGCCCCCCGCCTATCCCCGCATCAAAAGTCTGCACGTTCCGGGAAAATTGGAACTGACCGGGTGTGCTGTGAGTTGTCCATGTATCGAACCGACCGATACAGCCCGGGGAGGAAGCCATGCACAGTATCTTTTACATCATTGGCGTCGTTGTCGTCGTTCTCGCCTTGCTCAACTTTATCGCCTGATCAGAGGGAGTATTCAGATGTCCGGAACAGACAAAATGAAAGCCGCCGCAAAAAACGTTGCCGAAGAGGCGAAGTCCGCTGCGGCAACCGCTGCCGAAACCGCCAAGAAGGAGGCGCAGCTGCGCGCCGAAGCCGCCAAGGAAAGCGTCGCAGACGAGGTGAAATCCGTAGCCTCGGCCCTGCGCACAGCCTCCAACGAGATGCGCAGCGGCTCGCCGCATGAACGCGCGATCGGCCAGGTGGCCGGCGCCCTGGCCGATGTGTCAGACTCGATCCGCAACCAGGACCTTGGCGACATGGTCCATTCGGTTTCGGATTTCGCCCGCAAGAACCCGGTCATGTTCCTGAGCAGCGCTGCGCTGCTCGGCTTTGCCGCCGCGCGCTTTGCCAAGGCGTCGGATAGCGGCCATCAGGACACCCCGCAGCTCCCTGCAGCGCAACCGCGTGCGGCTGCTCCTGCGGTCAGCCCCGCGCATCCGGCGGGCGCCTATCCGGTCACGCAGAACGTGGGGGATCCGAAATGACACAGACGAACCCCGGACCCGGCGGATCGCCGAATGCTGCCAGCATCGTGTCCGAAGCGCTGAACAACATCAGCTCGCTGATCCGCAACGAGCTGGCGCTTGCGCGGGCTGAGGTCAGCGAAAACCTCAACCGCGCCGCCGTGGCGCTGGGCCTGATCGTCGGCGGTGTCGTGGTGGCGCTGACGGCGCTGAATGTCCTGGCCGCGGCGCTGTCCGCCGGCCTGACCGAAGCCGGAATGGACCCGGGCTGGGCAGCCCTTCTGGTGGGCTTGGGCTTTGCCGCCGTGGCCTTTGGCATGATCGCCAAGGGAACCAACGACCTCAAGCTGTCGAGCCTGGCCCCGACCCGCACCGCTGAAAATGTGAAGCGCGACGCGCAATCCATTAAGGAGACGTACAATGACAAATGACAGCCGTTCTGTGCATGAGATTGAGCGCGAGATTGAACGGGATCGCGCGCAGCTGACCAGCAACCTCGAACACCTGCAGAACAAGTTCTCCGTCGACGGTATCGTTCAGCAGCTGGGCGATCAGCTGCGTGAGCACGGCGGCGAGATCGGCAATGCCATCACCCGCACTGTCAAGGAAAACCCGGCGGCGGTGGTGCTGACCGGCGTCGGGCTGGCATGGATGATTTTCGGCCAGGGCCGTTCCGGCGCTAGCCGCGGCGATACCGGCCGTGACAGCAGCTGGGAAGACCGCCGGGCAGGCGGCAGCTATGGCGGGCACGCTTCCAGCGCGACGCTGGTCACGCGCCCCGATCCGCGCATGAAGGGCGGCACCGAAGGGGTTCCCGCCTGGGCGCACGACGATGATGACGATGGCAGCAGCCTGGCTGACCGCGCCGCCGGCGCCGCCGCATCGGCGCAGTCCAAGGCGTCCGCAGCAGGATCGGCGCTGCACGGCAAGGCAGCCGCGGCGGGCTCTGCCGTCAAGGATGCCGGTGCCGCCGCGATGGACAAGGCAGCCGCTGCCGGACAGTCGGTCCGTGACGGCGCCTCCTCGGCGGCAGAAACCGCCCGGCTCCGGGCTGCGCGCCTGCGTGCCCGTCTGGCGGAAGGTACCGAGAACCTGTCCGAAGAGGCCAAGGCCCGCGTGATCGCGGCGCGCGAGGCCGCGATTGATGCCCGCCGCAAGGCCGCAGAGGCCCTGGCTTCCGGGTCGCGCCAATCGGCGGACTTCTATAACCGGCAGCCGCTGGTCGCGGGCGCGCTGGCGCTGGCGCTGGGCGCAGCGATCGGTGGCGCGCTGCCGCGCACCCGCACCGAAGATGACATGCTGGGCGCCTACAGCGACAAGATGATGGAGCGCGCCGAAGCGATCCTCCGCGAGGAGCAGGAGAAGGCCGTCGCGGTGATGCAGGCCGCCCGCCAGGAAGCTGAGACCATCGTCAGCGAGAAGCGTGAGGCCATGGACAGCGCGGCGCCGGAAGGCAAGACCGCAGCCCAGGCTGCTGCCGACGAGGTGAAGTCGGCGGGCAAGCGCATCGCCGGAGCGGCTGCCGACAAGGCCAAGGAAAAGGACCTCGGCAAGCCTACATCGTAAGACAGACCCGGAGGCTGCCTCGGCAGCCTCCGGCCTTGCATGAAACGGCCGGGGAGGACGTGCCATGGCACGCGGCAGGCAGGCAGATGCACCGCACAAGATCCCGCCCAAGGGCTGGAAGGATATCGCCCTGCGGGTCAAGGACGAGATTGCCGCGGACCACGTGGGGCTGATCGCTGCCGGCGTTGCCTTTTACGGGCTGATGGCGCTGTTTCCGGCGATCACCGCGCTTCTGGCGATTGGCGGCCTGATGGTCGAGCCCGCCCAGATCGTCGATCAGATTTCGCAGCTTGAAGGGGTTGTGCCGGACGAGGTGATGGAGATCATCATCGGCCAGGCGACCCAGGTTGCAGGGTCTCGGGAAGGCGGGCTGGGACTGGCCGCGGTGGCAGGTATCCTGATCGCGCTCTATTCGGCCTCCAAGGGCATGAACAGCCTGATCGAAGGCATGAACGTGGCCTATGACGAGGAGGAGAAGCGCGGCTTCTTCATGAAGACCTTTGTCACCCTTGTTCTGACGCTGTTTCTGATTGCCGGCCTGCTGATGGGTTTGCTGGCGGCGCTGGCGGTCCCTTCGGTCATCGCGCTGGTTGACGCCGGCCCCGTAATCGAAGCGCTGGGCACGCTGCTGGCCTGGGGCGTGCTGCTGGTGATGACCATGGCCGGGCTTGCGGTGCTCTACCGCTATGGCCCCTCGCGCGACAAGCCTGAGCTGCTGTGGACGTCGCCCGGCGCGGCCGCCGCCTGTGTGCTGTGGCTCGCAGGCTCCGCCGGGTTTGCGTTTTATGTCGGCAACTTCGGATCCTACAACGAGAGCTTCGGCGCGCTGGCCGGGGTCGTGGTCTTGCTGATGTGGCTGTGGATTTCCGCCTTCATCGTGCTGCTGGGGGCGGAGATCAACGCCGAAGTCGAGGCGCAGACCACCTATGACACGACCGTCGGCCCGGATGAGCCGATGGGCGAGCGCGGCGCGGTGAAAGCCGACAAGCTGGGCGCGCAGCAGGGCAGCTGAGGCGGCTGGAGCCGCCCTGCGCCTCGCAGAGACGCAGCGGGGGGAAGCGGCCGCAACCGGCAGCCAGTGAAACTGCCGCCGCAGATACAAGTTTTTTCCCTGGTGATTGAAGAGAGGTCCGGAATGACACGCTCCAACGAAACCAAAGACACCCCGCCGACCACCACAGATGCAGGCCAGCGCGTTCACAGCGACGAGCACTCGCTGACCGTGGGGCCGGACGGGCCGATTGTGCTCAACGATCATTACCTGATCGAACAGATGGCAAACTTCAACCGGGAGCGCATCCCGGAGCGCCAGCCCCACGCGAAGGGCGGCGGCGCATTCGGCTATTTCGAGACCACGCAGGACGTGTCGAAGTACACCAAGGCCAAGATCTTTCAGCTCGGCGCGAAATGCGATGCCGTTGTCCGCTTCTCGACGGTGGCCGGCGAGCGGGGCAGCCCCGACACCTGGCGCGATCCGCGCGGCTTTTCGGTGAAAATGTACACCGAGGACGGCAACTTCGACATGGTCGGCAACAACACGCCCGTCTTTTTCATCCGCGATCCGATGAAATTCCAGCATTTCATCCGCAGCCAGAAACGCCGGGCCGACAACGACCTGCGCGACCATGACATGCAGTGGGACTTCTGGACCCTGTCGCCCGAAAGCGCGCATCAGGTGGCCTATCTGATGGGCGACCGGGGCATCCCCAAGACCTGGCGCGAGATGAACGGCTATTCCAGCCACACCTATTCGCTGGTGAATGCCGAAGGGGAGAAGTTCTGGGTCAAGTTCCACTTCCACACCGATCAGGGCGATGGCAACGCGTACCTCAGCCAGGAGGAGGCTGACAAGCTGGCCGGCAGCGACGGCGACTATCACCGGCGCGATCTGTTCAACGCGATCCGCGACGGCAACCCGCCCAGCTGGACGCTGAAATGGCAGATCATGCCCTATGAGGAGGCCAAGACCTACCGCCTCAACCCCTTTGACCTGACCAAGGTGTGGCCGCATGCGGATTATCCGCTGATCGAGGTCGGCAAACTGGTGCTGGACCGGAACCCCACCGATTTCCACACGGAAATCGAACAGGCGGCGTTTGAGCCGAACAATATGGTGCCCGGGGTTGGCCTGTCGCCGGACAAGATGCTGCTGGCGCGGGGCTTTTCCTACGCGGACGCGCACCGGGCGCGGCTGGGCGTGAACTACAAGGAAATCCCGGTGAACAAGGCGCAATGCCCGGTCCACAGCTATTCCAAGGACGGGGCGGGACGCACACAGAAGGTCGCGGATCCGGTCTATGCGCCCAATTCCTATGGCGGTCCGGCAGCACAGCCCCCCTCTGGCCCCGAGGCGGGCCTGTGGCATACGGACGGCGGCATGGTCCGCCAAGCCTATACGCTGCGGGAAGACGACGATGACTGGAGCCAGGCCGGCAAGCTGGTCCGCGAGGTGATGGACGATGCCGCCCGTGACCGGCTGGTGTCGAATGTGGTCGGGCATCTGAGCGACGGTGTCAGCGAGAAGGTGCTGCAGCGCGCGTTCGATTACTGGCGCAACATCGACGGCGAGACTGGCGACAGGATCGAAGCCGGTGTGCGGGATAAGCTGGGCGGCGTGTCGGAAGCGCCGGGTCTGGCCTCCGCCGAAAGCATCAGCGGCAGCGGGGCCGGCGGATAGAAACCGCATCGCCACTGGCAGGCAGCGGGCCCTCTCCGGGGCCCGTTTGCGCATTGGCAGAAGCATCCGCGAGTGCGCCGGGACGTCAGGCGGGTGCCAGCCTGCTTCAGCATATGGCCGGACCAGCTGCGCAGATCGCAAAAGCAGGGTTCAGGCCTTGCGGGCCGTTACTTATTTTTCCGGATTTCAGGGAAGGGTGGTAGCGGAGGAGGGACTTGAACCCCCGACACGCGGATTATGATTCCGCTGCTCTAACCAACTGAGCTACTCCGCCGCTCGCCGTGTGGACGCGATTTAAGGAATGCCGCCGGTGGGGTCAAGCAGAAAAGACGGGGAAATGCAGATTCTTCCTGATTTTTTCTGGAGAGCGCAAAAAGGTTTTCAAATACATTGGCTTACGACTGGCTTGGCGGGCCGTGGCGGGGCCGTGCTGCGGTCCGGTTGAGTTCTTGCGCGGCCGGGTGGTCAGTCGGATTGGGTGTCCAGGGCGGACAGCTCCGGCCGCGGCAGGCGGTCGAGCAGCTGGAACACCAAGGCGCGGCAGGTTTCCCCGGTCCAGTCCTCGGGGTGGAAGCTGGGCGGCAGGTCCGGGTGGCGCAGCACCACGCGGCGCCAGCGGTGCACGATCAGCGTGCGCAGGGTTCCGGTCTGCGCCGGCGTCAGGCCCGCGGGGGGCGCAGCGATCTGCTGCAGGTCGCGCTGAAGCGTGGCGCAGGCGTCCTGCAGATGCTCAGGAAACAGCCGGGCCTTGAGCCAGCAGGGCACGCGCATGCTGTTGACGCCGGCCGCCAGCAGGTCGTCCAGGTTGCGCGGCATCGGCCCGTGGCCAAGCGCGGTGGTGCGGTTCACGGCGACGTAATTGGACAGCAGCAGAACATCGTCCAGGGTTGCCTGCCCGGTGCCGTCTTCGGCGATCAGCAGGTGCCAGTCGCCGGGGGCGGCGGCGCGGCGCTCGTAAATCCGGGGGGTGACGGCTGCGGACTGGTTGCGGCCGTATTCGGTCAGGTAGTGGACCGAGGCGCGGCCTGCGCGGGCGCTTTCGATCCAGCCGTCCTTGCGCAGCCGGTGCAGCGCCACCCGGATCGCCTCGGGCTTGATTCCCATCGGGGTGATGATGCGGGTCAGGGCGCTGCCGCTGATGCGGGCGCCCTTGTCCTGCGCGAGATCGCCGAACAGCGATACGATCACCGACCAGACCCGCTGGTTCTGCGGGTCGTTCAGCTGCTGGACGGTGGTGTCGAACCAAGGGTTATGCTGTTCGTTCATAGGGATAAATATAGTTCGCCCGGACCGGTTAGGCCAGTCCGGGCGCATGGCAGCGTTACCGCTGCCTGCCACTTTTGCACCGCTTAGTAGGCGTTCATCGTCAGCAGCTCATACTCTGCCGCGATCTCATCGTCCTGGTTGGTGAGGGTCACATGCCAGCGCACCTCGCCGTATTCCTCGTTGCGCGGGGTCTTCTTCTTGACCGTGAGGCGCACCTTGATGCTGTCACCCGCCGAAACCGGCTTCATGAAGCGCAAGGAGTCGAGGCCGGTGTTGGCCAGAACCGGGCCTTCGTCCGGCTGCACGAACATGCCCGCCGCGAAGGACAGCAGCAGGTAGCCATGCGCCACGCGGCCCGGGAAGAACGGGTTCCGCTTGGCGGCTTCCTCGTCCATGTGGGCATAGAAGGTGTCGCCGGTGAAATGGGCGAAGGTCTCGATATCCTCCAGCGTCACGGTGCGCGGTGCGGTGTGAAGGGTTTCGCCAATGGACAGCTCACCGAACTTGCGGGTGAAGGGGTGCGCCGGGCCTTCGATCTCGGTGCCGCCGGGGACCCATTTCTCGCCGATCGCGGACAGGATGTCGGGCGAACCCTGGATGGCGGTGCGCTGCATGTAGTGTTTGACGCCGCGCACGCCGCCCATTTCCTCGCCGCCGCCGGCACGGCCCGGGCCGCCGTGCACCATATGGGGCAGGGGGGAGCCGTGACCGGTCGATTCCTTCATCGAGTCGCGGTTGTTGAAGTAGAGGCGGCCGTGGTAGGCGCCGGCGCCGATGGCAACCTCGCGCGCGACGGCGGTGTCATGGGTGATGACCGAGGCCACCAGCGAGCCCTGGCCGCGGTTGGCCAGGTCAATCGCGTGGTCCAGATCGCGGTAGCCCATGATGGTGGAGACGGGGCCGAAGGCCTCGGTGTCGTGCACGCGCTGGGCGTTGTCCGGGTCGGCGCAGTGGAACAGCATCGGCGGTACAAAGGCGCCTTTTTCGGCGTCGGCGCCATCGACGGAGAAGTTTTCCGGGTCGCCAAAGACACGCTCGGCTTCCTGGCCGATGATCGCGGCCTTTTCCAGCACGTCGCGTTTCTGGCTGTTTGAGACCAGCGCGCCCATGCGGGTGGTTTCCAGGCGCGGGTCGCCGATCTGGGTTTTGGCCAGCCGGGCAGAGAGCGCCTCGATCACCGCGTCCACCTGCGCTTGCGGTGCGATGATGCGGCGGATGGCGGTGCATTTCTGGCCCGCCTTAGTGG
This sequence comes from Leisingera daeponensis DSM 23529, assembly GCF_000473145.1. Lineage (NCBI taxonomy): Bacteria > Pseudomonadati > Pseudomonadota > Alphaproteobacteria > Rhodobacterales > Roseobacteraceae > Leisingera > Leisingera daeponensis. The sequence continues at coordinate 3,500,701 of NZ_KI421500.1, forward strand.
TCATCTCGCGGCTGACTTCCTTGACAAAGAGGTCGAATTCCGGCGTGCCGGGCTGCGCGTCCGGGCCAAGGATCGAGGCGTTGAGGCTGTCCTGTTCGGCGACGAAGCGGACCGAATTTTCCAGGATCACCGGGTTGGCGCGCAGTTTCAGCGCGGTGTTGGCGGAGCCGGTGAAGCTGACCACGTCCTGCATGGTCAGATGGTCCAGCATGTCACCCAGGCCGCCGGAGACCAGTTGCAGCGCGCCTTCGGGCAGGATGCCGCTGTCGAGCATCAGTTTCACCGCCAGCTCCGTCACATAGCAGCTGTTGGTGGCGGGTTTCACGATGGCGGGGACGCCTGCCAGCAGGGTGGGGGCGAGCTTTTCCAGCATCCCCCAGACCGGGAAGTTGAAGGCGTTGATGTGCACCGCGACGCCGCGCAGCGGGGTGCAGATGTGCTGGCCCAGGAAGGTGCCGTTGCGGCTCAGCTGCTCCACATCGCCGTCGAGGTAGACGTGGCCGTCCGGCATCTCGCGGCGGCCCTTGGAGGCAAAGACGAACATGGTGCCGATGCCGCCATCAATGTCGATCATGTGGTCGGACTGGGTGGCGCCGGTGTTGAACGACAGGTCATAAAGTGCCTGCTTGTGCTGGTTCAGGTGGCCTGCCAGCGCCTTCAGCATCCGGGCGCGGTCATGGAAGGTCAGCTTGCGCAGGTTAGGGCCGCCCACGGTGCGGGCGTAGTCGAGCATCGCCTGCACGTCGAGCGCGTCATTGCCGGCGCTGGCGATCACCTCGCCGGTGATGGCGCTGGCGATGTTGCGGGCGCCCGCGCCCGGTGCGACCCATTGACCCGCTGCAAAGCTGGAAATCTCTAGAAGGCTCATGATGGTGTCCTTTTCGTCAGGCCGGCAGGGGGCCGGCTGGCTGGAATCCGATGCTGAGATATATTGACCGTCCGGTCGGTTTATGCAAGGAATTTGTCAATGCGCCGCTGACAGGGTGAGGGAGCGATGAGCGATACGATTCTGGTGGAGGATCACGGAACCTGGGTGGAGATCACCCTGAACCGTCCGGACCGGCTGAACAGTTTCAACGAAGAGATGCACAACGCATTGCGCGCAGCACTTGAAGGCTCGCGTGATGGCGGTGCCCGGGCGGTGCTGCTGACGGGCGCGGGCCGCGGCTTTTGCGCCGGGCAGGATCTGGGCGACCGCGACCCGCGCAAGATGGACGGGCCGCCGGACCTGAGCCAGACCGTGCGCAAATTCTATGCGCCGCTGGTGCGGCTGATCCGCGAACTGGACTTCCCGGTGATCTGCGCGGTGAACGGCGTGGCTGCCGGGGCGGGTGCCAATCTGGCGCTGGCCTGCGACGTGGTGCTGGCGGGCGAGAGTGCCAAGTTCATCCAGTCGTTCGCCAAGGTTGGCCTGATCCCGGACACAGGCGGCAGCTGGCATTTGCCGCGGCTGCTGGGCGAGGCGCGTGCCAAGGGGCTGGCGCTGACCGCTGAGCCGCTGCCGGCCAAGAAGGCCGAAGACTGGGGGCTGATCTGGAAGGCGCTGCCGGACGGCGAACTGATGACCGAGGCGCGTTCGATGGCAGAGAAGTTCGCAAATGGCCCGACGCTGGGTCTGGGACTGACCAAACAGTGCATTCAGGCCGCGGCGGTCAACACGCTGTCCGATCAGCTGGAGATCGAGGCCGACGCGATGAAAACCTGCGGTGAAAGCGCGGATTACGCCGAGGGCGTCGCCAGCTTCCTGGAAAAACGCGCGCCCGCGTTCAAGGGCAAGTGACCATGACCCCGAAAGAACGCGCCGAGAAATCCGCTGCCGCCATGTGGGCCGAAGACCATGCGTCGAAGTGGGCGGGGATGGAGATCACCCATGTCGACGAGGGCGAAGCCACCTTGGAGCTGACCATCGCCCGGCACCATTGCAACGGCCATGGCATCTGCCACGGCGGCGTGACCTTCATGCTGGCCGACAGCGCCTTTGCCTTTGCCTGCAACAGCCGCAACCAGTCGACCGTGGCGCAGCACAACGTGATCAGCTTCACCGCGCCGGGACGGCTGGGCGACACGCTGATCGCCAAGGCGCGCGAAATTTCCCTGACCGGGCGCAGCGGTATTTATGACGTGACAGTGACCAACCAGGACGGCCAGCAGATCGCCGAGTTCCGGGGCTTTTCCCGGGCGGTCAAAGGCCAGTTGTTTGACGAATAAGGTGTGGAGGACGCCATGGAAGACCTGAGCCCCAAGAAGGGTGAACTGGAGCCGATCGAAATCGCCTCGATCGACGAAATCCGCGCATTGCAGCTGGAGCGGCTGAAATGGTCGGTGCGCCATGCCTATGACAACGTGCCAATGTACAAGCAGCGGTTCGACGAGGCGGGCGTGCATCCGGACGACTTGCAACAGCTGTCCGATCTGGCCAAGTTCCCCTTCACCTACAAGAACGACCTGCGGGACAACTACCCGTTCGGCCTGTTTGCGGTGCCGCGCAGCGAGATCATCCGCCTGCATGCGTCCTCCGGCACCACCGGCAAGCCGACCGTGGTCGGCTATACCGCCAATGATATCAGCAACTGGGCGGATCTGGTGGCGCGCAGCTTGCGGGCCTCGGGCCTGCGCAAGGGCGACATGGTGCATAACGCCTATGGCTACGGCCTGTTCACCGGCGGCCTGGGCGCGCATTACGGGATCGAACGGCTGGGCGCCACTGTCGTTCCGATGTCGGGCGGACAGACCGAAAAGCAGGTCGGGCTGATCACCGATTTCAAACCCGACGGCATCATGGTGACGCCGTCCTACATGCTCAACATCCTGGAGCAGTACCACAAGGTCGGCATGGACCCGCGCGAGTGCTCGCTGAAGGTGGGCGTGTTCGGGGCCGAACCCTGGACCGACGCGATGCGCAAGGAGGTCGAGGTGGCGTTTGACATGCATGCGGTCGATATCTACGGGCTCAGCGAAATCATGGGGCCGGGCGTGGCGAACGAATGCGTCGAGACCAAGGACGGCCCGGTGATCTGGGAGGATCACTTCCTTCCGGAGATCATCGACCCGGCGACCGGCGAGGTGCTGCCAGACGGTGAGATGGGCGAGCTGGTGTTCACCACGCTGACCAAGGAAGGCCTGCCGATGATCCGCTACCGCACCCGCGACCTGACCCGGCTGCTGCCGGGCACCGCGCGCACGATGCGGCGGATGGAGAAGATCACCGGCCGCAGCGACGACATGATCATCCTGCGCGGCGTCAACGTCTTCCCCAGCCAGGTGGAGGAGCAGCTGATGGCGACCGGCGGGCTGGCGCCGCATTACCAGATCGAGCTGTACAAATCCGGCCGCATGGACGCAATGCGGGTCTATGTCGAGGCCAACCCGGATGCCACGGATGAGCTGAGCAAGACCGCGGCGGCGCGGATGCTGACCAAGCGGATCAAGGATATGGTTGGCGTTTCCACCGAGATCATTGTAGGCGACCCCGGATCCGTCGAGCGCAGCCAGGGCAAGGCCAAGCGCGTTGTCGACAACCGCAACAAGTCCTGACCCGGGAGAGTGAGCCTTGGCCCGCACGATCGCAAAAGACCATGATCAGAAACGCGCGCAGATTCTGAAGTCCGCAGCCAAAGTGTTTGCGGAAGCAGGCTATGACCGCGCGTCGATGACCCAGCTGGCGCGGGAGTGCGGGATCTCCAAGGCGAACATCTACCATTACTATGACAGCAAGGATGCCGTTCTCTTCGGCCTCCTTGACACCTACCTCAGCGACCTGCGTGACCGGGTCTGCGAAGTGGAGCTGGATGGATATGGCCCGCAGGAGCGGCTGCGCCGTATCGTCTCGGAAATTCTGCTGGCCTATCAGGGCGCGGATCACGAGCATCAGGTGCAGCTGGGCGCAATGGGGTCATTGCCCGAGGACCAGCAGAAGCATCTGCGCGGCTATCAGCGCGAGATGGTCCAGTTCATGAGCGATGCGCTGCTGGCGGTGGCGCCTGAGGTCTTTGACGGCGACAGCACCAAGCTGCGCGGTGCCACCATGTCGGTCTTCGGGATGCTGAACTGGTACTACATGTGGAATACCGGCGCAGGCTCCAAGGCACGGGAGGAGTACGCCCGGCTGGTTGCGGATCTGACCCTGCATGGGGTCAAGGGGCTGTAGCGGCCCCGATCACCGGCGGACCATACGGGGAAAGCATCCGGCGGGCAGGCCCGCCGGGTGCAGCTGTTCCGGCTTGCGGATCAGCTTTCGCTGCCCAGAAGCGGGGTGATGCGGCGCACCGCGACGCGGCGGTTGGCGCGCTCGGCGTCCAGCGTGCTGACGGCCAGGTCGCTTTCACCATAGCCCTGCACCACCATGTTTTCCGGCGGCACATCGAAGTATTCCGTCAGCGCCAGCGCCACGGTTTCGGCGCGGCGGTCGGACAGCGCCAGGTTATAGGTCGCTGCGCCCACCGCATCGGTGTGGCCTTCGATCAGGAACACCTCGGCCGGGTTGCGGTCAATCAAGTCGCGCAGCGCATTGCCCAGGGTGGCCAGCTCTTCGGCCTCCTGCGGGCGGATCACTGCGGAGCCGGTGTCGAAATTAACCGAATCCACGTTGATCACCGGCACCAGGCGGCGCACCGCGTCGATGTTGCGGACCTGCGCCAGCGAGAAGCGGCGGTCAACCTTCGGAGCTTCTTGCGCAGCCAGCGCCGCGGCCAGGTCCTGTGCCGACACGGCACCGGTGCTGGAGAAGGCGCGGCGGTTGTCCTGAACCTGCGGCAGCTCGTTCACGACGACCTTTTCGGCCTTTTGGGTATCATCGAACAGCACCACGCTGCGGCCGTCCGGCAGGATGCGCGTGCGGCGGAGCACCCGGCCCTCGGCGGAGCGGATGGTTTCCACCTCAACCCCGTTCTCGCGGGTCACCACGGTACGGGTGGAGCCGTCCTTGAACCGGTAAGTGGTCACATTCGAGCCCGGCTGGCGCAGCAGCACATCGTCGTCCTTCAGAACGCGGTACTGGCCGTCCTGCTCCACGATGGCGCGGTCGCCGGAGTTGGACACGACCTTGCCGCCGTTGTTCAGCAGAGTCCCGATGGCCAGGGCGCCAAGGCCAAGCAGGGCGTTGCGCTGCGAGTTGGACAGGCCGCTGTCATCCTCTTGCGGGGCGGCATCTGCCTGCGGGGCTTCGGCCTGCGCCGCGGCTTGGGAGTCCGCGCCGACTTCGGTTTCGAATTCCTCGTCCGAGCTGCGCACGGTTTCCTCGGTCACCGTTTCTTCGACCACTTCAGCGTTGCCTTCGCTGCCTTCCGCGGCGGCCGCGGCGGCGGCTGAGGTCTCCGTCTCGGATTCAGCCTGGGCGTCAGCCTGGGCCTGGCTGTCCATCTCTACCAGCTCCGGATTGTCGGGGGTCTCGCCGGTATCACCCTGCGACTGGGCCAGATCGGCAGCAATGGCTTCGGCGCTGGTTGCGGTGTCTTCAGCGGCTGTGTCCGCTGCCGGCTGATCCGCTTGCGCTTCGGTCTGCTGCTCAGCCTGAACAGCGTCCTGCTGACCGGCTTCAGCTTCGGTCTGCTGCTCAGCCTCGACAGCGTCCTGCTGGCCGGCTTCAGCTTCGGTTTGCTGCTCAGCCTGGGCCTGCTCGTCCTGTGCTGCCTGTGCTTCGGCCTGCGCGTCCTGAGCGGCGGCCTGAGCTTCGGCCTCCTGCTGCTCCAGCGCCTCTGCCAGGGCGGCAGCTTCTGCGGCTTCCTGAGCGGCTGCGGATTCGGCAGCAGCCCCTGCTACGGCAGCAGCCTCCGCTTCGGCGGCGGCCTGTGCCTCTGCGGCGGCCTCTGCCTCGGCGTTCGCGCCGGCAGCAGCTTCAGCTGCGGTTTCGGCCTGAGCCGATTCGCTGCCGTCTGCCTGCTGCTGGGTGTCTGCACCGGTTACAACCTGTGCCTCCGCGCCGGCCTGCGCTTCCGCGCCGGCTTCAGCTTCAACAGCCGCCCCGGCCTCCGCCGCGGCTCCGGCATCGGCTGTCATGTCTGCGACGCTGGCCAGCACGGCGGCGGATTGCAGCTCGCCCGGCAGTTCCGCATCAAAGGCGCCAGTGCCGTAGGTCTCGCAGAACTTGGCGATCCGGCCGGATTTTTCCTGAACTTCCCCGCCAGCGGCCAGCTTCTTCTGGTGCCGGTCGGCGCGTTTCCTGCAGCGGTCGACCAGTTCGCCGATTTCGGCGCTGGTCATCTGGCTGAGGTCGATGCGCTTGTTGCCCTTGTCCTGCGACAGGGCGGGCAGCGGAGCTGCCAGCGAGACCATCACTGCCAGCGCCGTGGTCGATTTGAAAATTCCCGGTTTCATTGCGGTTCCTTCCTTGTTCCGGCACAGGGCCGTAGGGGGGTAACCGCTGAAGGGAGGAAAAGTTTCCCGGCGTTCCGGCAAAAAAGAAGCCGCCCCGGAGGGGGCGGCTGGGCTTTGGCCGTTTTCCGCCAGCTGCGTTGCCTGTCAGAGGCTGACGGGCGGAACCATGCCGACAATGTCATAGGTCTTGCGCAGGATCGGCGCAGTGATCTCTCTCGCGCGCTGCGACCCGCGGGACAGGATCTTGTCGATTTCGTCCTGGTTCTGCATCAGCCGCGCCATCTCGGTCGAGATCGGTGCCAGCTTTGACACCGCCAGATCCGCCAGCATCGGCTTGAATTCCGAGAACTGCCTGCCGCCGACATCCGCCAGCACCTGTTCCACGGTTTGCTCGTTCAGGGCGGCGTAGATATTGACCAGGTTGCGCGCCTCGGGGCGGCCCTCCAGGCCCTCGGCCTCGGACGGCAGCGCCTCGGGGTCGGTCTTCGCTTTCCGGATCTTCTTGGCGATGGTGTCGGCGTCATCGGTCAGGTTGATGCGGGAGGCGTCGGACGCATCCGATTTCGACATCTTCTTGGAGCCGTCGCGCAGGGACATGACGCGGGTGGCCGCGCCTTCGATCACCGGCTCGGTCTCCGGGAAGAAATCGACGCCGAAGTCGTGGTTGAACTTGATCGCGATATCGCGGGTCAGCTCCAGATGCTGTTTCTGATCCTCGCCCACCGGCACATGCGTGGCGTGATACACCAGAATGTCCGCCGCCATCAGCGCCGGGTAGGCGAACAGGCCCAGCGAAGCGTTCTGCTGGTTCTTGCCCGCCTTGTCCTTCCACTGGGTCATCCGCTGCATCCAGCCCATGCGGGCGACGCAGTTGAACACCCAGGCCAGCTGCGCATGTTCCGGCACCTGGGACTGGTTGATCAGGATGGATTTCTCCGGGTCGATGCCGGCGGCAATAAAGCCTGCGCAAAGTTCGCGGGTGGATTTCTTCAGATCCGCCGGGTCCTGCCAGACAGTGATCGCATGCAGGTCGACCATGCAGTAGATGGTCTCGATATCCTTGGCCTGCCAGTCGACGAAGCGCTTCAATGCACCGAGGTAATTCCCCAAGTGCAGGTTGCCCGAAGGCTGGATCCCCGAAAACACGCGCGGGGTGAAGCTGGTTTCGCTCATCGCGGAAACTCCCGTCTGGAATTATGCACCATCGTCGCTTACCCATGGGGCCAGGATAGGTCAACAGGCGCGGGGAATTCCGTGCCGCAAGGAGCCCGGATGAGCAGCCAGCCCAATAATGCCCCCCTCAACCCATTGCCTGCCGCGGTGGTGGCGCTGGTCCTGATCATCATCGGGATCGAGGCTGTCTTGTCACTCGGCGCGCGCGGCATACTGGGCGGTCCGGAGGCGATCGGCTGGCGGCTGGAGGCGATTCAGTCCTATGCGTTTTCCAGCGAGATCTTCTGGTGGATGCAGGACAGCGGCCGCTGGCTGCCGGAGCACCTGAAACGCTTCGTGTCCTACACCTTCGTGCATGGCGCCTTTACCCACGCGCTGTTTGTCTGCGTCTTCGTGCTGGCGATGGGCAAGATGGTGGGCGAGGTGATGGGCGACTTGGCGATGGTGGTCATCTTCATCCTGTCCGGCGCCGGCGGCGCGCTGGGCTATGCTCTGCTGGTCAGCGGCGGCCAGCCCCTGATCGGCGGGTTTCCGGCGGTTTACGGGCTGATCGGGGCGTTCACCTTTTTGCTGTGGCGCTCGCTGGCCTCGGTCGGAGCGCAGCAAAGCCGGGCATTTTCGCTGATTGCGTTCCTGATGGGGGCGCAGCTGCTATTCGGGCTGCTGTTCGGCGGGCAGAAGGACTGGGTGGCCGATCTGGCGGGCTTTGCCACCGGGTTCGGCCTGTCGTTCTTTCTGGCGCCGGGCGGCTGGGCGCGGATCCGCAACCGCATCCGCCACGACTGAAACGGCGCGCTCCCGCCCGCTGGCGACGCCCCTGGCGGGCCATCGCCAGCCGTTGGGCCGGGCCGCGCTGCCGCGCGGCGGCTGTGCCGCGCTTGACCCGGGACTGGCCGGGAGGGTCAGCCCTGTTTCTTCAATGGGCAGGTGTTCAGGCCCAGGATCTGATAGACCGGGCAGTAGCCCATCAGGCCGGTCGCCAGCGGCACCAGACCGATGAGGCCCCACAGGGTTTGCGGGCCGATGAACACCAGCGACAGCAGGATCAGGCCAAGAATGATGCGCAGGGCGCGGTCGAGGGTGCCTTCGTTACGGGGCATAGCGTGGTCCTTTCGAACTCAGGTTGCAAATTCTGAGCCCATTTTAGACCGCGGCGGGGGCGGCTGTCGGTGACAGTGTCACCAAAGCTCAGATTTCATCCTGAGCCACCCGCTCCAGCCCGGCGCGGTTGAGGATACGCAGGTGGCCGCGCTTGGTTTCCACCAGGCCAAGGCGGGTAAACTCGCGCAGGCGGCGGGTCACGAAAGCGCGGCCTGAGGCGGTTTCGGCAGCCAGCGCGTCATGGGTGATGCGGATCCCGTCGCTGTCCTGCGCCAGCCGCAGCAGCACCCGGGCGAGCCGGGCATCAAAGCCGGTGAGGGCAACGTCTTCGACCAGCTGCTCGTAATCGGCAAAGCGGCGGGCAACGGCGGTCAGGACCTCGCTGCGGAACGCCCCGTCCTTGGACATCGCCTCTCGAAAGGCGGCGTGGGGGATGATCTCCCCTTCCAGCGCGGTCTCCGCGACGCCCTCCGCCGCATAGGGGCGGCCATCGGTGAGGCAGGCAAAGGTCTGCAGGCAGATATCACCTGGGCCCACGCGGTATAGCACCACCTCGCGGCCGTTGGCGGCGGTCAGGGTGACCTTGATGCGGCCGGCGGTGAGGCGGACAAAGCCGGGGCAGTCCTGCCCCGGGCGGAACAGCACGGTGCCGGCGGCGCAGGACAGGCGGCTCATGCCTGTTTCCGGCGGCTGAGGGCGGTGCGGAATTCGGACAGGCGGAAGGCGCCGAGGGCCTGGCCCGCGGCGAAGTAGACCACGCCCCCCAGCACCACCAGCCCCAGCAGGGACAGGTAGCGCCAGTATTCCAGCGTGAACAGCCAGCCGGCGGTTTGCGCCACCGCGAACAGCACCGCGCCCATCACGGCGGAGGCCGCCAGGATGCGCCAGGCGCGGCGGCGGAAGCGGGCATCGAACCGGGCTTCCTCCCCCATGCTGCGGGCGCCGAGCGCCAGCAGCGCCACCATGGCCCAGCCAGCGGCAGAGGCGGCAATGGCGGGGGCGATCCAGCCCAGCACCGGCTTGAGGCCAAAGGCGAGCGCAGCGTTCACCGCCATCGCCACCATCGCATAGTGGAAGGGGGTCCGGGTGTCCTCGCGCGCGAAGTAAAGCGGCTGCAGCACCTTTTGCAGCATGAAGGCCGGCAGGCCCGCGCCGTAGATGGCAACGGCGATGGCAATGGCGGCGACATCTTCGGGGCCGGTGGCGCCGCGTTCATACAGGACCGAGACCAGCGGCAGCGGCACCGTGATGAAGGCAACGGCAGAGGGAACCGCGAGCAGCAGCGAGAACTCCCCGGCGCGCGATAGGGCGTCCTGCGAGCCTGCGCCGTCGCCGGCCCGCAGGCGGCGCGACAGGGCGGGCAGCAGCACGATGCCGACAGCAATGCCCACCACCCCCAGCGGCAGCTGATACAGGCGGTCGGCGATGAACAGCCAGCTGGCCGCCTTTTCGATGTCCGAGGCCACATACTGCCCGACCACCAGGTTGATCTGGGTGACGCCCATCGCCAGCGCGGCAGGCACGGCCACCCGGACCAGATTGCGCATTTCGCTGTTCCAGCGGGGCAGGCCGGGGCGCAGCCGTATCCCGGCCCTGTCAGCCGCCGCCCAGACCAGCGCCAGCTGGGCGACGCCGGCCGCCGGTATGGTCCAGACCAGCCAGGTGACCACCTCGCCGCCCAAGAGTGCGCCTGCGGTCATGGCTGCGCAGGTGAAGATGTTGAGCAGAACAGGCGCGGCGGCGGCGGCGGCAAAGCGCCCGGTGGCGTTCAGCACCCCGGAAAACAGCGCCGCCAGCGACATGAACAGGATGTAGGGAAACACGATATGGCCGAAACCCACCGCCATATCGAACCGCGCATCGCCGACAAAACCGCCGGCCGTCAGCCAGACCAGCCCCGGCATGAACACCATGCCCAGGCCCACCAGCGCCAGCACCGCGGCAGCCAGCAGGTTGAAGGCCTGCTGCGCATAGGCAGTGGCGTCTTCGCCGGCCTCGTAGCGTTTGGAGAATGCCGGGACAAAGGCCGCGTTGAAGGCGCCCTCGGCAAAGAACCGGCGGAACATATTGGGCAGGCGGAAGGCCACGATAAAGGCGTCCAGCACTGGCCCAGGCCCGATGAAGGCGGCGATCAGGATCTCGCGCGCAAAGCCGAGCACGCGGCTGGCCAGCGTCCAGAACCCGACGGTCAGGAACCCCGAAAGCAATCTGATTGGCTTCATATATCCGCCCGCTTTGCGCCCTCGGCAATCGCCTCGCGCAGCTTCCTGTCCAGCATCCGCTGCTTGGACTCCGAGTAGTATTTCAAGCCGAACATGTCCTTGACATAGAAGGCGTCCACCACCTGCTCGCCATAGGTCGCAATCACCGCATTGGCAATATAGACGTTGGCAGCGGCCAGGGTGCGCGCCAGATCATAGAGCAGGCCTGGGCGGTCGCGGGTATCGACCTCGATGATGGTGTAGATCTCCGAGCCCTCGTTGTCGAAGGTGATATGGGTCGGCACCTTGAAGGCGCGCTCGCGCTTCTTGATCTTGTCGCGGGATTTCAGCGCATCCCGGGCGATCACCTCGCCCTTGAGCGTCTTCTCGATCATCTGCTTGAGCCGGTGCAGGCGCATCGGGTCGAAGGGATGGCCCTCGCTGTCCTGGATCCAGAAGGCATCCGTCACATAGCCGTCCTTGGTGGTGTAGGAGCGCGCGTCCACCACATTCGCCCCGACCAGCGCCAGTGCGCCGACGATGCGGGCAAAGATGCCGGGGTGATCCTCCATCACGAAACAGGCGCGGGTGGCGTCGCGGTCCACGTCCGGATAGAGCCGGATCATCACCTCGCCCGGGTCGCCCTTTGCAGTGAACTCCCTCAGCATTTCGGCGAAATCCACATGCGCGGTGACATGCAGCCCGTGCCAGTAGGGCGGGTAGTGGCGGCCAGTCTCGGTCTTGAGGTCGGCCTTGGACCAGCCCGGCAGCGCCTGGCGCAGGGCCTTCTTGGCGGACGCGCCGCGGTGCTCGCGGTTGAGCGCTTCCATGCCGCCCTCAAGCGCGGCGCGGGTCTGGCCGTAAAGCGCGCGCAAAAGCGCCGCTTTCCAGTTGTTCCAGGTGTCCGGGCCAACGCCGCGGATGTCGCAGACGGTCAGCAGCAAGAGCAGGTCCAGCCGTTTGACGGTCTGCACCGCCTTGGCGAAATCGCGCACCGTGCGCGGGTCGGCGATGTCGCGTTTCTGGGCCATGTCCGACATCAGCAGGTGATAGCGGACCAGCCATTCCACAGTCTCGCATTCCGAAGGCTTCAGCCCCAGCCGGGGCGCCACCTTGCGGGCGATCTGGGCGCCCAGGATCGAATGGTCCTGCGCACGTCCCTTGCCGATGTCATGCAGCAGCATCGCCACCATCAGCACCTTGCGGTTCAGCCCCTTGCGCAGCACCTCCGAGGACAGCGGCAGCTCATCCTCCAGCTCGCCGCGCTCGATGGCGGCGAAATTGGCGATCACCTGGATGGTGTGTTCGTCCACCGTGTAGGAGTGGTACATGTTGAACTGCATCATCGCCACGATCGGCTCAAACTCCGGCAGGAATGCGGACAGCACGCCCAGCTCGTTCATCCGCCGCAGGGCGCGCTCGGGGTTGCCATGCTTCAGGAGCAGATCAAGGAACAGCCGCTGCGCCTCCTTGTCGTTGCGCATATTCTCGTCGATCAGGTTCAGGTTGGCGGTCACCAGCCGCATCGCATCCGGGTGGATCAGCATACCGGTGCGCAGCGCCTCCTCGAACAGCCGCAGCAGGTTGAGCTTGTCCTGCAGAAACGCCTGCGGGTCTGTCACGTCCAGCCTGTTATGCACCACCCGGTAGCCGGCCTTGGTCCGCGGGCGGCGGCGGAAGATCCGCTCCAGCAGCGGCGCGCCCTTCTGGTGGCTGGCTTCCAGTTTGGTCAGGAAAATCCGGGTCAGGTCGCCGACGCGGGTGGCGTGGCGGAAGTAATCCTGCATGAACAGCTCGACACCGCGGCGGCCGGCCTTGTCCTCATAGCCCATGCGCGCAGCGACCTCGACCTGCATGTCAAAGGTCAGCTGTTCGGTGGCGCGTCCGGTGGCCAGATGCAGGTGCGAGCGCACCGCCCACAGGAAGGCCGCCGCATTGGAAAACAGCTCCATCTCTTCGGCGCGGAACAGGCCCACGGGCACCAGGTCCTCGGCATCCTTGACCTGGTAAAGGTACTTGGCGATCCAGAACAGCGACTGCAGGTCGCGCAGGCCGCCCTTGCCCTCTTTCACGTTGGGTTCAACCACATAGCGCTGGCCCTGTTTCAGGTGGCGCGCGTCGCGCTCGGCCAGCTTCGCTTCGATGAACTGCTCGGCATCCTTGGAGAACAGCTCTGCCCGCAGCCGTTTGTCGAGCTCCTTGGCCAGCGGCGCGTGGCCGGCCAGGAAGCGGTGCTCCAGCATCGCGGTGCGGATGGTGTAATCCTCGCCGCCCAGCCGGATGCAATCCTTGATGGTGCGGCTGGCGTGGCCGACCTTCAGCCGCAGGTCCCACAGGATATAGAGCATGGATTCGATCACGCTCTCGGCCCAGGCGGTGATCTTGTAAGGGGTCAGAAACAGCAGATCGACGTCCGAGGCCGGCGCCATCTCGCCCCGTCCGTAGCCGCCGACCGCCATCACCGCGATGCGCTCGCCCCGGGTCGGGTTGGCCAGCGGGTGCAGCAGGCCGCTGGCGACGTGCAGCGCGGTGGTGACCAGGCCGTCGGTCAGGAAGGTGTAGGAGCGGGTCAGCTCGCGCGCGGCAAAGGGTTTGGCGGCAAAGGCCTCGGCGATGACCGCGCGCCCGGCCTTATTGGCCGCGCGCAGGATTTTCACCGTCTCGCCGCGCAGCTCTGCCGGGGTGCAATCCGCCGCCGCTGCGTCAATCTGCGCCCGGACGGCGGCGGCATCAAAGATCTCCGCAGGGCCGCAGATCAGCGGCCCCAGCGGTTCGGGAAACCCGTTGGCAGCGCGCCGCGGGGGCCGGGCAGAGGCCTCAGAATCCTGCGCCGGCGAAGCTGCTTGGGGCTGGGTCAATGATCACGACCTTCTGTTCTTGGATGGTGGCAACCGCCAGGCCGCGCTCATTGGTGCCGTCGGGCCGCAGGCGGAAGATGCCGCCCGCCCCCCGGAAGCCTGCCCCCTGGGTCAGCGCGCCGCCGGTCAGCGCGTCGGACTTGCCCGCCGCAACCAGCGCGCCGATGGCGGCGATGCCGTCATAGGCGAGGCTGCCGATCGGATGCGGCGCGGCGCCGTAGCTGGCCTGGTAGCGGGCGCTGAACTGCTGCACCTTGCCCTGGTCCGGCAGGGCGAACCAGCCGCCCTGCACACCGGGCAGGGTCAGGGTTTGCGGCGGGATGTCCCAGCGGGTCAGGCCCATATACTGCGTCACTGCCGGATCGACGCCGGCTTCGGGCATCAGCTGCGCCAGCAGCGGCAGCGCGCCTGCGGTTGTCGAGGTCAGGAACACCGCATCCGCGCCTGCCGCTTCGCTGCGGATGGCGGGGATGGCATTGATCACGCCCTGCTGCGACAGGTCATAGCCGACGCTGCCCTTGATGCTGACGCCGGTCTCGCTGGCGGCGCGCTGAATGGCGGCGCGGCCCGCGGCGCCGGCCGCATCATTGCCGCCGACAATCAGGATGTTGCGCTTGCCGTTGCGGGCCGCAAAGCTGGTCAGCCTGCGGGCGGTGTTGTCGAAGGTCGGCCCCAGAATGAACACGTTGCCGCCGGCAATCGCCGGGTTGTTGGAGAACGCCAGCACGTTCACGCCGCGCTGGCGGGCGGCGATGCCCGCCGCGTTGGCGGCCTCGGCATAGACCGGGCCCAGAATCACCCGCGCGCCGTCGTCGAGCGCCTGCTGCGCCGCGGTGGAAGCGGTTGCCGGGTTGCCCGCGGTGTCATAGACGCGCAGGTCGATCTGCGCCCCCTGCAGGTCGCCGATGGCCAGGCGGGCGGCGTTTTCCAGGCTCTGGGCCAGCACCCGGTCGCCCTGCTGGGCGGAGCCGCGCGGCACCAGCAGCGCCACCGGCACCGGTTTGGAGGTGTTGATCGTCGGGCCGGTGCTGATGGCAACCGGATCACAGGCAGTCAGGGCAATGGCGGAAAGTGCCGCGGCAGCTGTCAGTGCCGCCTTGCGGGCCCGTTTGAAAACAGCAAACATAATGGCTTGAAACTCCGTTCTCCCGGCGCGGTTGCGCCGTGTGGGTTTAAGGACGGATCATAAACGACCAAAAAGGCGGGTCCAGCGTTGAATCACCAGAATGTCATTTTGTCCCCCGGGCTGTACTTCGTCGCCACGCCGATCGGCACGGCCCGCGACATTACCTTGCGGGCGCTGGATGTGCTGGCCTCGGCCGATGTGCTTGCAGCTGAGGATACACGCTCGCTGCGCAAGCTGATGGAGATTCACGGGGTGCCGCTGGGCGGGCGGCGGATCATTGCCTACCATGATCACAGCGGCAGCGGCGCGCGCGCCAAGCTGCTGGAGGCGCTGGCGGAGGGGAAATCGGTTGCCTATGCCTCCGAGGCCGGGATGCCGCTGATTGCCGACCCGGGCTTCGGCCTCAGCCGGGCCGCGGCGGAGGCGGGCCACATGGTGACTTGCGCCCCCGGCGCCTCGGCGGCGGCCACGGCGCTGACACTGGCGGGGCTGCCCACCGACGCTTTCTTCTTTGCGGGCTTCCTGCCCAACGCCTCAGGGGCCCGGCGCAAGCGGCTGGAGGAGCTGCGGGAAATCCCGGGAACACTGATCTTCTATGAATCGCCCAAGCGGGTTGCCGCCTCGGTCGCGGACATGGCCGCGGTTCTGGGCAACCGCCCGGCGGCGCTGTGCCGCGAGCTGACCAAGAAATTCGAGGAAGTGCGCCGCGCGCCGCTGGCGGATCTGGCCGCGGGGCTGGAAGACAGCCCGGTCAAGGGCGAGATCGTGCTGCTGGTCGACCGCGCGCAGGAAACGGAGGTGAGCGAAGGCGATCTGGAAAGCGATCTGCAGGCCGCGTTGCAGGGCAACTCGGTCAAGGATGCTGCCGGGATTGTCGCCGAAATGCACGGTCTGCCGCGGCGCAAGGTCTACCAGCTGGCGCTGCAGCTGGCGAAGGACAGCTGAGCCATGACCCGTGCCCGCCAGCACCGCGGTGCCCGTGCCCATCTGGCGGGCGAAGCGGCGGAGGAGATCGTTGCCCGCCACTATGAAAACCGCGGCTACACCGTGGCGGAGCGCCGCTGGCGCGGGGCAGGCGGCGAGATCGACCTGATCCTGCGCGCCCCGGACGGGCTGGTGTTCGTGGAAGTGAAGCACAGCGCCACCAGCGCCGCCGCGGCGCAGCGCATCACCCCGCGGCAGGCGGAACGCATCTATGCCAGCGCCGGGCAGTACCTGGAGACCACGCCGCAGGGGCAGCTGACGCCGGTGCGCTTTGATGCGGCGCTGGTCAATGCAACCGGCGCCGTTGAAATCATCGAAAACGCTTTCGGCATGGACTGAACCGCGCCTGACCCATTGAACCCCAGGACAGGGTGGGCCATGTATTTGGCCAGTTTACAAGGGATACTGCCATGAAAATCGCCTTCCAGATGGACCCGGTCATGGGCGTGAACATCAACGCCGACAGCAGCTTCCGCCTGGCCGAGGAAGCCCAGGCACGCGGCCATGAGCTGTTCTATTACGGTCCCGACCATCTGGCCTATCAGGAGGGCCGCATCACCGCCCGCGGCCATGACATGACCGTTCAGCGGGTGGCGGATGCGCCGGCAATTCTGGGTCCGGAACGCGAGGTGGATCTGGCGGACTTCGACGTGGTCTGGCTGCGCCAGGATCCGCCGTTCGACATGCACTACATCACCTCGACCCATCTGCTGGACATGCTGAAGGGGCAGGCGCTGGTGGTGAACGACCCGTTCTGGGTGCGCAATTACCCGGAAAAGCTGCTGGTTCTGAAATTCCCGGATCTGACGCCGCCGACCACCATTGCCCGTGATTTGCAGACCATCAGGGCGTTCAAGGAGGTCCATGGCGATGTGATCCTCAAGCCGCTGTACGGCAACGGCGGGGCCGGCGTGTTCCGGCTGGACGCAAACGACCGCAACCTGACCTCGCTGCATGAGCTGTTCACCGGCTTCAGCCGCGAGCCGCTGATCGTGCAGAAATTCCTGCCCGACGTCAGCAACGGCGACAAGCGCGTGATCCTGGTCGATGGCGAGCCGGTGGGGGCGATCAACCGGGTTCCGGCGGCGGGCGAGACCCGCTCCAACATGCATGTGGGCGGGCGCCCCGAAAAGACCGGCCTGAGCGAGCGCGATATGGAAATCTGCGCCGCCATCGGGCCGCTGTTGCGCGAAAAGGGGCAGGTCTTTGTCGGCATCGACGTGATCGGCGACTACCTGACTGAGATCAACGTGACTTCGCCCACAGGCATTCAGGAGCTGGAGCGGTTTGACGGGGTGAACATCGCCGAAAAGGTCTGGCAGGCGATCGAAGCCAAGATCCGCTGATGAGCTGGCAGCGCCGGGCCATCAATGCGTGGATGCGCTATGGCCTGAAACCGGCGCTGCGGCTGACCGGCAGTCCGGAGTTCGTGCGCAAGGTCTTTGACCTGACCGCACCGCTGTTCTGCCCGGCGCTGCCCTATACCCGGGTGCTGCGGCGGCCTGCACCGGTGCCGCTGTATCTGGTCTCCGCCGGGCAGACCCGCAGCAGGCGGATCATCCTGTTCCTGCACGGCGGCGCCTATCTGGCCGGCAGCGCCCGGGCCTATCAGGGGATGCTGTCCCGCCTGTCTTTTGCCTCCAGAACCGAGATCGCAGTTCCCGATTACCGGCTGCTTCAGGAGGCGCCGTTTCCGGCGGCCTATGACGATGCGATGACGGCCTGGCAGTCGCTGCGCCGCATGGGCTACGGGCCGGGGGATATCCTGCTGGCTGGCGACAGCGCGGGCGGCGGGCTGGCGCTGGCGCTGCTGGGCGGGCTGCTGGCCAGGGGGGAGCGGCCGGCGGGCGTGATTGCCTTTTCCCCCTGGTGCGACCTGACGCTGAGCGGGGCCAGTATCCAGGCCAACCGTGACAAGGACGTGATCATCCCCGCCGGACGGATGAAAGAGGTTATCGAGCAGTATCTGGCGGGCGCGGACCCCGCTGATCCCCGCGCTTCCCCCCTGTTTGCGGAGTTTCCCGGTCCGCCGCCGGTGCTGATCCAGGCAGGCGACGTCGAAGTGCTGCTGTCGGATGCAGAGCGGATGGCAGAACGGCTGCAGGCCGCGGGCGGCAGCGTGCGCCTGACCCTGTGGCGCGATGTGCCGCATGTCTGGCAGTTCATGGCCGGGCACCTGCCGGAGGGGCAGGCGGCGCTGGAGGAGGCGGCCGCCTTTGCGGTGGCGGCGCTGGATGGCGGCTCAGCGGGTTGAGGGCAGCCGGAAGCTCAGCGCCTCGGCAAAGTGCTGGCGCTGCACCCGCTCTTCACAGGCCAGGTCGGCGATGGTGCGGGCAACCCGCAGCACCCGGTGATAGCCGCGCGCGCTGAGCCCGAAGCGTTCCGCGGCGCGGATCAGCAGGCTGCGGCTCTCGGCGTCGGGCGCGGCGATCTCCTCCAGCAGGCTGCCCTCGGCGTCGGCGTTCTGGCGCAGGCCGGGATAGTCCCGGAACCGGGCGGTTTGCATCTCCCGTGCGTTTGCCACGCGCTGGGCAACTTCGGCAGAGCCCTCGGCGCCGGGCGGCAGCTCCAGGTCGGCGACAGCCACCGGCGGCACGTCCAGATGCAGGTCGAAGCGGTCCAGCAGCGGGCCTGAGATCCGGCCCAGGTAGTCGGCACCGCACAGGGGCGCGCGGGAACAGGCGCGGTTGGCATCGGCCAGGTAACCGCATTTGCAGGGGTTGGCGGCGGCCACCAGCATGAACCGGCTGGGGTATTTCACATGGGCATTGGCACGCGCCACCATCACTTCGCCGGTTTCCAGCGGCTGGCGCAGGGTTTCCAGCACCGGGCGCGCGAATTCCGGCAGCTCATCCAGGAACAAGACGCCGTTGTGGGCCAGGCTGATCTCGCCGGGCTGGGCGCGCCGCCCGCCGCCCGCAATCGCCGCCATCGAGGCGGTGTGATGCGGTTCGCGGAACGGGCGGGCGCGGCTGATGCCGCCGTCGTCGATCAGTCCGCACAGGGAATGGATCATCGAGGTTTCCAGCGCCTCCGCGGGCGACAGCGGCGGCAGGATCGAGGGCAGCCGCGCCGCCAGCATCGACTTGCCGGAGCCGGGCGGGCCGATCATCAGCATGTGATGGCGTCCGGCCGCTGCGATTTCCAGCGCCCGCTTGGCCGTTTCCTGGCCTTTCACGTCGCGCAAATCCTTGCCGCCCAGCCCGCTGACCGCCTCGCCGGGCGCGGAGGGTTCAATGCGCCGCTGTCCGGTGAAATGCTGCACCACCTCCGTCAGCGTGCCAGCGCCGATCACCTGCGCCGCATCGACCCAGGCCGCCTCCGGCCCCGAAGGTTTCGGGCAGAGCAGCATCCGGTCTTCCTCCGCCGCGGTGACGGCGGCGGGCAGGGCGCCGGCCACCGGCATCAGCTGGCCGTCCAGCGACAGCTCTCCCAGGGCGATGGTCTCCTCGGCCTTTTCCGCCGGGATGATGCCGATGGCGGCCAGCAGGGCCAGCGCAATCGGCAGATCGAAATGGCTGCCCTCCTTGGGCAGGTCCGCGGGCGACAGGTTCACCGTGATCCGGCGCGAGGGCAGGGCGATGGACATCGCCGCAAAAGCCGCCCGCACCCGTTCCCGGGCTTCCTGGACCGCCTTGTCCGGCAAGCCGACGACTGAGAAAGCAGGCAGGCCCGGGGCGACGGCGCATTGCACCTCGACCAGCCGGGCCTCGACCCCTTGAAACGCAACTGTATAGGACCGTGCGGTCATCTCTCCCAACCCTCCTGATGCAGGGAGAAATGCTTGGCAATCGTGGTTTCCGAGTCATTAACGCCACGAGCGGCGGGCGGCGATTTCACGCAGAATTCGCGCGCGCGGCAGGCTCAGTCCAGAGTCCAGGGCCGCCGCGGCAGATCCATCGCGTAGGGTTCCGGGTCATAGCTGACCTCATGCGCCTGCTTCTGCCATTGCAGGACTGCCGGGTCGGACAGCAGCAGCTTGCAATAGGCGCGGGTCTCAGCGGACACCGGCAGGCCGTAGCCCGTGATCCGCGCCGCCACCGGGGTATAGAACACATCCGCCAGAGAATACGCCCCGAACAGATAGCCGCTGCTGTGGCCCGACACCTTGCGGGCGTGGGCGAACAGGGTTTCGATCCGGTCCAGGTCCGCCTGCACCGCGGGCGGCACCTCGAATCCCTCGTACACATGCGCGAGCTGCATCGGGCAGCCGCCGCGCAGCGCGCCAAAGCCTGCGGCCATCTCCGCCGCCAGCCAGCGCGCCGTGGCACGCTGCGCCGGATCCGACGGCCAAAGGCCCGCCTCCGGATGCCGTTCCGCCAAAGTTTCGGCAATGGCGACGCTTTCGCCGATCACCGTGCCCTCGGGCGTGCGCAGGGCAGGCACCAGCCGGGCCGGGGCCAGATGCGCCATGTCATCCGCCATGGTTCCGGAATACAGCCCCACCAGATGCACCGTATGGGGCAGGGAGAATTTTTCGAGCATGAGCCAGCCGCGCAAGGACCAACTGGAGAACATGCGGTCGCCGATATAAAGTTCATAAGCCATGCCAGCAGGCTAGCGCCGGGCGTAACATGTTGAAATGGAATGTTTGTGATGGCACCCGTCACGGGAGGTGATTGATCACACCCGTCCGCCAGCCGTCCGGGCCACGGGAAATTTCGCTGACCGACAGGTTGTCGATGCGGTGGGCAAAGGCCTCTTCCGCGGTCAGCAGATCCGCCCGCTGGATCTGGGTCAGGATCTGGCCGAAGTGGCCGACAACGATCAGGTCGCGGCCCCGGTGCGCGCCGATCAGCCCGTCAACAGCCGCATTCACCCGGTTGCAGACCTGGTGCCAGCTCTCGCCCCCCGGCGGGGTCACATCGCCCGGGGTCTCCCAATAGGCGCGGATGCGTTCCGGGTCTTCTGCGTCGATCTCGGCCCAGGTCCGAAGCTCCCAGGCGCCAAAGTGGATCTCGCGCAGGGCCTGCACATGCGGCAGACGCTGGCGCTGCCCCTGGATGGCGGTTGCGGTCTCTGCCGCGCGGGACAGGTCCGAGGACACCACCAGCGCGTCTGCGGGCAGATAGTCCGACAGGCGCGCCAGCGCCGCCGAATCGGACAGATCGGCGGGCAGATCCGACCAGCCGACCATGGATTTCGCGTGCGTCGGACCATGCCGGATCAGAAACAGCCGTGTGATCATAGGCTCCCCTTCAGCACCAGCGGCAGCCCCGCGGTCACTTGCACCACGGTGTCCGCCCGCGCCGCCAGCACGATGTTGAACCGCCCCTGCGCCTCGCGGAACCGGCGGGCCAGCGCGTTCTCTGGCACGATGCCAAGGCCTGTTTCATTGGACACGATCACCAGGTCGGCCCGGCACTGGTCCACTGCCGCCAGCAGCCCGTCCTGGGCGGCTTGCAGGTCGTGATCTGCCAGCAAATGATTGGTCAGCCACATGGTGGCGCAATCCATCAGGCAGATCTGGCCCGGCTCCAGAACGCCCAGAACCCTGGCCGCTGTTTCCGGTTCCTCGACAGTGGTCCAGTCTGAGCCCCTCTGTTCGAGGTGCCGGGACACCTTATCGCGCATCTCACTGTCGAAAATTTGCGCAGTCGCCCAGTAAACCCTGCTTTTCCCGGAGCTTAAGCACAGCTGTTCGGCATAGGCCGATTTCCCTGAAGCGGCCCCCCCAAGAATTAAAGTTACATTTGCAGGCATTTCTTGCTAACCTGTAAGTCCGAAGCCGTTCCTGTGGGTATCCGCAGGGCCCGGTGAACACAAGAGACCGCAGCATCCCGGGGTTCCACTTATTAAGGCCGGGTAAGCCTGCGCAGGGGCCAAAATAAAATTTAACGTTCCCATTTTGGCCTTTGGATGAGCCGCGAGTCGCATCCGCTGCGCTGTTGCTGCCGGTCTATCGAAACCGGGCCCCCATTGTTCCTTGCGCGTCCTCATGACGGCAGTTTGTTAATTAGTTTCCGGGGGGAAATCACATGGCACTTGATCAAACACTCGAAAACCCATTGCCGAGGCAGGCAATGAAGGCTGAGCTTTTGGATGCCGATACCGAGCGCCGTCTGGCCTACGCCTGGCGCGATGACCGCGATGTCGAATCGCTGCACCGTCTCATCAACGCCTATATGCGCCTGGCCATTTCCATGGCCGCCAAGTTCAAGCGCTACGGGGCGCCGATGAACGACCTGATCCAGGAGGCGGGCCTGGGCCTGATGAAGGCCGCAGACAAGTTCGACCCGGACCGCGGAGTGCGGTTCTCCACCTATGCGGTGTGGTGGATCAAGGCGTCGATCCAGGACTACGTGATGCGCAACTGGTCGATGGTGCGCACCGGCTCGACCTCGTCGCAGAAGTCGCTGTTTTTCAACATGCGCCGGGTGCAGGCGCAACTGGAGCGTGAGGCGCGGTCCTCGGGCGTGCCGCTGGATCAGCATCAGCTGCATCAGAAGATCGCCACAGAGATCGGTGTGCCGCTGCGCGATGTGGAGATGATGGAGGGGCGCCTGTCGGGGGCCGACTTCTCTCTGAACGCGGTGCAGTCCACCGACGAGGAGGGCCGCGAGTGGATCGACGCGCTGGAGGATGACGCCTCGCAAGCCGAAGATCTGGTGCAGGAGCGGCACGACCGCCGCCAGCTGCGCAAGTGGCTGGTCACGGCGCTGCAGGCACTGAACGACCGCGAGCGCTTTATCATCACTGAGCGCAAGCTGCGCGACCGGCCGCGCACGCTGGAAAGCCTCGGCACGGAGCTGGGCCTCTCCAAGGAGCGGGTGCGGCAGCTGGAGGCCGGCGCGTTCCAGAAGATGCGCAAGAGCCTTGAAAGCCAATCGCGGGAGGTGCAGAAACTGCTTTCATGAGAAAGCGGCTGACTGTCCTGAAAACTTTGGCAAGCGCCGCCGTTCTGGCGGCGCTTGGCCTGTCTGGCGCCCGCGCCGGCGATCTGGCGGCGGCGGCCGGCCTGCTGCGCGGCGCAGATGTGGCGATCCTCGGCGAGGTGCATGACAACGCGGTGCATCATCAGCGGCAGGCCGCGCTGCTGGCGCAACTTCAGCCCAAGGCCGTGGTCTGGGAGATGATCACGGCGGAGCAGGCAGAAAGCCTCGATGCGGCAACGCTGTCGGACGCGGAGCAGGTTGCGCAAGCCTTGGACTGGGCGCAGTCCGGCTGGCCGGAGTTTTCCCTTTATGCGCCGGTCTTTGCGGCTGCGCGGGGCGCCCGCCAGTACGGCGCGCTGGTGCCGCGGGCAGAGGCCGCCCGGGCGCTGGAGGAAGGTGCCGCCGCCTATTTCGGTGCAGAGGCCGCCGCGCGCTTTGGCCTGGATCAGCCGCTGCCCGCTGCCGAACAGGCGGCGCGCGAGGGGGACCAGCTGGCCAGTCACTGCAATGCGATGCCGGCGGAGATGCTGCCGGTTCTGGTGGACATCCAGCGCCTGCGTGACGCCAGCCTGGCCGCTGCCGCGGACCGGGCGCTGGCAGAAACCGGCGGCCCGGTGGCGGTGATCACCGGTAATGGCCACGCCCGCGCGGACCGCGGGCTGGCGGTGTACCTTGCCAAGGCCCGCCCCGATGCCCGGATCCGCAGCCTGGGCCAGTCGGAAGACGGGCAGATCAGCGGCACTTTCGATCTTGTGCTGGATGCTCCGGCGGCAGAGCGTCCCGATCCCTGTCTGGCGTTTCGGAAAAGCGGCTGAGGGAGGCTGCGCACGCAGCTGACGCTGCATTTGCCCCGACCGCGCCGTGCGCAGCGCGGCGCCCGGCCCAACGCCGCCAGCGGCAGGGGCCGCAGGCCGGTGCCGCGCGGGGGCGGGAGCTTTTGCCTCTGCCTCTGCCCCCGGGGCCGGGCTAGGGGCGGGGAAAACCGTTTCACACTTCCCTTTCGGCGCAGTACAGTCGCGGCAAACCGGGCGAGGACGCGCAAATGCTGGCTGGCAAACATATTCTTCTGATCATCGGCGGCGGCATCGCGGCCTATAAATCGCTGGAACTGATCCGCCGCCTGCAGGATCAGGGCGCCCGGGTGACCCCTGTGCTGACCAAGTCCGGTGCCGAATTTGTGACGCCCCTGTCGGTGTCGGCCTTGGCCGGAACGCCTGTGCATCAGGAGCTGTTCGACCTGACGGCAGAGGCCGAGATGGGCCATATCCAGCTGTCGCGCAGTGCCGATCTGCTGGTGGTCGCACCCGCCACGGCGGATCTGATGGCCAAGATGGCGCAGGGCCATGCAAATGACCTTGCCTCGACGCTGCTGCTGGCCACCGACACGCCGGTGCTGCTGGCGCCCGCGATGAATGTGCGGATGTGGGACCACCCGGCCACCCGGCGCAATCTTGAAACCCTGAAGGGGGACGGCGTGTCCTTTGTTGGCCCCAACGAGGGCAGCATGGCCTGCGGCGAATTCGGCCCC
Organism: Leisingera daeponensis DSM 23529; assembly: GCF_000473145.1. Lineage (NCBI taxonomy): Bacteria > Pseudomonadati > Pseudomonadota > Alphaproteobacteria > Rhodobacterales > Roseobacteraceae > Leisingera > Leisingera daeponensis. The sequence continues at coordinate 3,524,859 of NZ_KI421500.1, forward strand.
GGTCGGATGGCGGAACCGGAGGAGATCCTGGCCGCCATCGCGGCAAAGCTCTCGGCGGGGCCGTTGAAGGGCAAGCGCATTCTGGTGACCTCCGGGCCCACGCATGAGCCGATCGACCCGGTGCGCTACATCGCCAACCGCTCCTCCGGGGCGCAGGGGGCGGCGGTGGCCCGTGCTCTGCGCGATCTGGGCGCGGAGGTGGTGTTCATCACGGGCCCGGCAGCGGTCCGGCCCCCAGAGGGGGTGCAGGTGGTGCCGGTGGAAAGCGCCCGCGAGATGGAAGCCGCGGTGCAGGCGGCGCTGCCCGCCGACGCCGGGGTCTTTGCCGCCGCGGTGGCGGACTGGCGGGTGGCCAGCGCCTCGGACCGAAAGCTGAAGAAATCCAAGGACGGGCTGCCGGTTCTGGAGTTCGCAGAGAACCCGGACATCCTGAAAACCGTCTCGCAGATGAGCGAAGGCCGTCCCGGACTGGTGGTCGGCTTCGCTGCGGAAACCAATGATGTGGTCGAAAACGCCACCGCCAAGCGCAAGCGCAAGGGCTGTGACTGGATTGTCGCCAATGACGTCTCGCCCGCGACGGGCATCATGGGCGGCAGCGAGAACGCGGTGATCCTGATCTCCGGCGGCGGCGCCGAGGAATGGCCGCGCATGGGCAAGGACGAGGTCGCCCGCAAGCTGGCAGAGCGGATTGCCGCGGCGCTGGCCGGGTGATCTTGAGTATTTTTGGAAAGATGAAGGGGGAGCGGGGATGGTCACGATCCGTGTGATCCATGAGGAAGCTGCGGACCGGGATGTGCCGCTGCCCTCCTATGAGACTGCCGGCGCGGCGGGGGCTGATGTGCGGGCCAACCTGCCGGACCGCGGCTTTCTGGTGCTGCAGCCGGGGGAGCGCGCCCTGGTGCCCACCGGGCTGCGCATCGAGATCCCGGCTGGTTATGAGGTGCAGATCAGGCCGCGCTCCGGGCTGGCGCTGAAACACGGGATCACCCTGCCCAACACGCCGGGCACCATCGACAGCGACTACCGCGGGCCGTTGGGGGTGATTCTGCTGAACGCGGGGCAGGAACCGTTTCAGATCGCGCATGGCGACCGCATCGCGCAGATGGTGGTGGCACCTGTCCTGCAGGCGCGGTTTGAACCGGCGGAGGCGCTGTCGGCAACGGCCCGCGGCGCGGGCGGCTTCGGCTCCACCGGGCAGGCCTGATGCTGCGGATCCTGATCCTTGCTGCGCTGATCTGGTGGGGCGGGCGTTTCCTGAGCCTGCCGCGCAACCTGCGCCTTGGGCTGCTGGCGGTGCTGTTCATCGCCGTGCTGGCGGTGCAGCTGACCCTGCCGGACGGGCACCCCCTGCGCGAAGGCACCGGCGGCTCGGTGGCGCCCTGGCTGATGCTCGGCGGCTTTGCCCTTGTGGCCGGTTTCTATGCGCGTATCGTGGCGGCTTTGAAGACCCGCGCCCAGCCCCAGGACACGCAGATGAGCCAGCCCGCAGGCACCTTCACCGAAAGCGAGCTTGACCGCTATGCCCGCCATATCGTCCTGCGCGAACTGGGCGGGCCGGGGCAGAAAAAACTGAAACAGGCCAAGGTGCTGGTGATCGGCGCAGGCGGTCTGGGCGCGCCTGCACTGCAATATTTGGCCGCCGCTGGTGTCGGCACCATCGGGGTGATTGATGATGACGTGGTCGACAACGCCAACTTGCAGCGCCAGGTGATCCACCGGGACAAGGACATCGGCACGCCCAAGGTGTTCTCTGCCCAGGCGGCGATGCAGGCGCAGAACCCCTATGTGGAGGTGCGCCCCTACAACCGCCGCCTGAGCGATGACATCGCGGCGGAGCTGTTTGCCGAATTTGATCTGATCCTGGACGGCACCGACAATTTCGAGAGCCGTTATCTGGCCAACCGGACCGCCGCGGCGCTGGGCAAGCCGCTGATCTCCGGCGCGCTGTCGCAGTGGGAGGGGCAGCTGAGCGTGTTTCACCCGGCAGAAGGCGGGCCTTGCTACCAATGCATTTTCCCGGAGGCGCCTGCGGCCGGCCTGGCGCCCAGCTGCTCCGAGGCCGGGGTGATCGGCCCGCTGCCGGGGGTTGTCGGGTCGATGATGGCGGTCGAGGCGGTCAAGCAGATCACCGGCGCGGGTCAGGTGCTGCGGGGCGAAATGCTGATATACGACGGGCTCTATGGCGAGACCCGCAAGATCAGGTTGTCCCGACGGGACGATTGCCCGGTCTGCGGCGGCACGCAAGCAAGCTGATCCTGTCCCGTGAATGAAGCTTACTACATTGCGCTGCTGTGCCACGCCCTGTTCGGCGGCCAGCCGGAGACAGTGCATCAGTTCACCTATCCCGGCGGGGCGGCATCCATCCGGACCGATTGCGAAAACCGCAACCGCGTCATTGAATTCGGTCTCGACAAGCGCAGCAGCCTGGACAGTATTCAGCAGGCGCTGTTCGCGGCGGAAATCACCGGCAAGGAAGCGGTGGTTGCGCTGATTGATACCGACGGCATGTTGGGCCGCTTTGAGTGGCGCATCGCCCGCGCGGCCAATATCGCGGGCGTTCCGATCCGGATCATCCCGGCTGAACTGGCCCACAGCCTCGGGGCCGGCGGCTGACCCGGGCAGCCGGAACCGGATGCGCCGGCCCGGCCCGCGCATCCCGGCTGAGCGTGATTGCGGCCCTCCGTCTTTCCCGTTAGCGTCGCCTGCAAAGGAGACCCTCATATGTCCAACCCGCTTCTGTCCCGCTGGGACACGCCGTTTGAAATTGCCCCGTTCGACAGCATTTCCGATGACGATTTCGCCCCCGCGCTGGAGCAGGCGCTGGTGGCGCATAAGGAACAGATCGGCGCCATCGCCAACAGCTCCGAGCCGCCCGGCTTTGCCAATGTGATCGAGGCGCTGGAAACGCCCTGCCGCGCGCTGGAGCAGGTGCTGGGCGTGTTCTTCACCGTGGCCGGTGCCGACAGCAACCCCAAGCGGCAGGAGCTGCAGCGGGAGTTTTCCCCCAAGCTTGCCGCGCATTTCTCGGCAATCACCGCCAACAAGGCGCTGTATGCGCGGGTCAAGGCGGTGTGGGACCAGCGGGAGGATCTGGACCTGACCGAAGAGCAGCAGCGCGTCCTGATGCTGACCCACCGCGGCTTTGTCCGCGGTGGCGCGGCGCTGGAGGGCGCGGCCGACACCCGGATGCAGGAGATCAAGGGGCGGCTGGCGACCTTGGGCACCCAGTTCACCCAGAACCTGCTGGCGGATGAGCGCGACTGGTTCATGGAACTGTCCGAGGACGATCTGGAAGGCCTGCCGGAGTTTGTGGTCAAGGCCGCGCGCGCTGCGGGCGAGGAGAAGGGCGCGGGCGGCCCGGTTGTCACCCTGTCGCGCTCGCTGATCACGCCGTTTTTGCAGTTCTCGCCGCGCCGCGACCTGCGCGAGAAAGCGTTCAACGCCTGGGCCGCCCGCGGGGCCAATGGCGGGGCAACCGACAACCGCGCCATTGCCGCCGAGATCCTGCAGCTGCGCGAGGAGCGGGCGCGGCTTTTGGGATACGAGAGCTTTGCCGGCTACAAGCTGGAAACCGAAATGGCCAAAACGCCCGAGGCGGTGCGCGGGCTGCTGATGGAGGTCTGGGAGGCGGCCAAGGCCCGGGCCGAAAAAGACGCCGGGGTGCTGACCGGGATGATGCAGGCTGATGGCATCAACGGCGATCTGGAGCCCTGGGACTGGCGCTACTACGCCGAGAAGCGCCGCAAGGCGGAGCATGATCTGGATGAGGCGGAGCTGAAGCCCTATCTGCAGCTCGACCGGATGATCGAGGCCTCCTTTGCCTGTGCAAACCGGCTGTTCGGGCTGGAGTTCACACCGCTGGACGTGCCGCTCTACCACCCGGACTGCCGCGCCTGGGAGGTGACGCGGGACGGCCGGCATGTGGCGGTTTTCATCGGTGATTATTTCGCCCGCAGTTCCAAACGCTCCGGCGCCTGGTGCTCGGCGATGCGGCAGCAGGCCAAGTTCCCGGAGGTGCAGGCGCCGGTGGTGATCAACGTCTGCAACTTCGCCAAGGGCGATCCGGCGCTGTTGTCCTGGGACGATGCCCGCACCCTGTTTCATGAGTTCGGCCATGCGCTGCATCAGATGCTGTCGGATGTGACCTATGAGAGCATCTCGGGCACGTCGGTGGCGCGCGATTTCGTGGAGCTGCCCAGCCAGCTGTATGAGCATTGGCTGGAGGTGCCGGAGGTGCTGCAGGAGTTTGCCACCCACGCGGAAACCGGCGCGCCGATGCCGCAGGAGATGCTGGAGAAGGTGCTGGGGGCGTCCAATTTCGACATGGGCTTCCAGACGGTGGAGTATACCGCCTCTGCGCTGGTGGACCTTGCCTTTCATGACGGCCCTGCGCCCTCCGACCCGATGGAGAAGCAAGACGAAGTGCTTGCAGCACTCGGCATGCCGCACGCGATCACCATGCGCCACGCGACGCCGCATTTTGCGCATGTGTTCTCGGGCGACGGCTACTCCGCGGGCTATTACAGCTATATGTGGTCAGAGGTGATGGACGCCGATGCCTTTGCCGCCTTCAAGGAGGCAGGCGGAGCCTTTGATGCCGAACGCGCCAGGGCGCTGGAGGAGCATATTCTCTCCACCGGCGGCTCCGCGGATCCGGCGGAGCTGTATGTTGCCTTCCGCGGGCGGCTTCCGGGTGTGGAGGCACTGCTGAAAGGCCGCGGGCTGGCTGCGGAGTAAGGAAAGCGCCCTAGCGGGCGCTGCCTCCCCTTCCGGCGGCAAAGCCGCCTGCCGGGCAGCGGGACTTGAGTATTTCTGGAAAGATGAAAGAGCGGGCGCCTGTCCGCTCTTGCCCGTTCAGTAGCCGAGGCTGCGGTCGACGAGGTGCAGGAGCGGCTCCCCGGCCTCCGCGCGGCGGATGTTTTCCGCAATGACTTCGGCCGCGGTGCTTTCCCGGGTTTCCGAAGCGATATGCGGCGTGACCGTGACATTGGGATGCGCCCAGTAGGGGTGCTCCGGCGGCAGCGGCTCAACGCGGAACACGTCCAGCGTCGCGTGGCCAACCTGGCCGCTGTCCAGTGCCGCCAGCAGCGCCGCGTCGTCAATCAGCGGCCCGCGGCCCGGGTTGATGATTTTTGCGCCCTTGGGCAGCAGGGCCAGTGTCTCGGCATTCAGCGTGTTTTCTGTGGCGGGAGTATCGGGCAGCAGCAGGATCACGATCTCAGCTTGGCGCAGCGCAGCCTTCAGCCCCTCCGGGCCCGCGTGGCAGGTGATGCCTTCGATCTCCTTTTGGGTGCGGCTCCAGCCGGAGACCTGGAACCCCAGCGCCGCCAGCGCCTTGGCCGCGGCGGTGCCCAGGGCGCCGAGACCCAGCACGGTGACGTGACGGTCCTTGGCCAGCGGCGGGACATGCCGGTGCCAGCGCCCGTTCAGCCCGCGGATATGCAGGTCCAGGCCCAGGTGATAGCGCAGCGTGTGGCCAGCCACCCATTCGGTCATGCCCTGTTCCAGCCCGCTGTCCACCATCCGGGTGAGCGGCACCGAAGCGGGCACAACGGGGACGATTTTTTCAACGCCGGCCCACATGCTCAGAACCGCCTTCAGCCGGGTGAAGGGGGCGAAATCGCTGACCGGGCCGCTGGGGGCGTAGACGATGTAATCCACCTCTCCGGGCGCGAAGCCGGTGCTCAGCTCTGCCTCCACGCCCCGCCGGGCAAGCTCCGCTTTCAGCAGCGGCTCATAGGCATGCCAGCCATCGGCGCGGCCTGCAAACAGGATATTGGCGGTCATGAGGTCTCCCTGACTTTCTAGCGCGGCGATTGCCGCGGGCGGTGGATATGGGCGCTTTGCACGATGCCGAAGGCGCCCAGGAGCACCAGCATCGCCGAGCCGCCATAAGACACCATCGGCAGCGGCACGCCAACCACTGGCGCCAGCCCCATCACCATCGACATGTTCACGGCAAAGAACAGGAAGAAGGTGATGGCAATACCCATGATCACCAGCGACGAGAACCGGTCCTTGGCGGCAATTGCCGAGGCGATGCAGAACAGGATGATCAGCATGTAGATCACCAGGAGGGTCACACCGCCGATGAAACCGAATTCCTCTGCCAGGGTGGTGAAGATGAAGTCGGTGTGCTTTTCCGGCAGGAAGTTCAGCCGCGACTGGGTGCCTTGCATGAACCCGCGTCCCGACCAGCCGCCGGAGCCGAGCGCGATCTTGGACTGGGTGATGTGATAGCCCGCGCCCAAGGGGTCCTGCGAGGGGTCCAGGAAGGTGTCGATGCGGCGGAACTGGTAATCCTTAAGAAGCTGCCAGTCGGTGCCGCGGCTTTGGAACACGGCGCTGACCAGCCCTGCGCCCGCCGCGATCACCGCCACGAAATAGGCCCAGTGCACGCCCGCCAGGAACATCACCCCGCCGCCCGCCGCCATCAGCAGGATCGAGGTGCCGAGGTCCGGCTGTTTCAGCACCAGCGCCGTGGGCAGCAGGATCAGCGCAACCGGCAGCAGCACCCACAAGGGGCGGGAGGTTTTCTCGGGCGGCAGCCAGTCGTAATAGGCGGCCAGCAGCATCACCAGGGCGATCTTGGTGACTTCCGACGGCTGCAGCCGCATGAAGCCGATGTCGATCCAGCGCTGCGCGCCCATGCCGACGGTGCCGAACAGTTCCACTGCGACCAGCAGCGCCAGCGACCCCAGATAGGCCACCACCGAAATGTTGCGCCAGAACCAGATCGGGATCATCGCCACCACGAACATGGCCGCAAGCCCGAGGGCAAACCGCTTGACCTGCGGCTCCACCCACGGGCTGAAGGAGCCGCCCGCCACCGAATAGAGCATCAGGAAGCCGACACTGGCGACCGTGATCAGCAGCAGCGTCAGCCCCCAGTTCAGATAGAGGATCTTGCGCAGCCCTGCGGGGGTCGATTTGGCGTGGTACTCAAGATAGCTCATGCCCGGCTGCTCCTGCTGCCCAGCGGGCGCTTGACGCGCTCGCGCTCCAGCCGCTCCTGCTGCGCCTTGATGCGGCTGCGGTCGGCGTTGGGGTAGGCCTCCAGCGGCGGGGTGCCGTTGTAAAGCGCCTGCAGCAGCACGTCGCGTGCCACCGGAGCCGCCGCCTTGGAGCCGCCGCCGCCGTGTTCGACCACCACCGCAACCGCGTATTTGGGCTTGTCATAGGGCGCAAAGCAGACAAACAGCGCATGGTCGCGCCGCTCCCACGGCAGGTCCTCGTTGCGGATCACACCGGCCGCGCGTTCGGCGGCGGTGATGTTGCGGACCTGGCTGGTGCCGGTCTTGCCGGCCATCTGCATGCCATCGCCGATGATGCGGGAGCGGTAGGCGGTGCCGCGGCGGTCATTGCTGACCGAATGCATGCCGCGCCGCACCATGCGCAGGTTGTTCTCGCTGACCGGAAGGGGCTCGCCGGCGCCGCTTGGCTGTTCCACGCCGTCCAGCGACTTCAGCAGCCGCGGCGTCACGCTGCGCCCGGTGGCAATGCGCGCGGTCATGACCGCCAGCTGCAAGGGCGACGCCAGCATGTAGCCCTGGCCGATGGAGGAGTTCGCGGTATCGCCGATCAGCCAGTCCTTGCCATAAGAGCTGGCCTTCCACTCCTTGGTCGGGGTGATCCCCTGCGCCACCGCCGACATCGGCAGCTCGTGCTTGATGCCGAGGCCGAACACATTGGCCATCTCGGAGATCTTGTTGATCCCGGTCTTGATCGCCACGTCGTAATAATAGACGTCGCAGGACTGTTTCAGCGAGGCGTTCAGATCCATATGCCCATGGCCTGCGCGTTTCCAGCAGTGGAAGCGGCGGCCGGCAACCTTGAGGTAGCCGGGGCACCAGACGGTTTCCTCCGGCCCGATCACGCCGTTTTCCAGTGCCGCCAGCGCGGTGATCATCTTGAAGGTGGAGCCGGGCGGATAGGTGCCCTGCACGGTCTTGTTGGACAGCGGGCGGAATTTGTCCTCTGTCAGCATCCGGTAGTCGGCAACCGAGATGCCGCGCACGAACAGGTTGGGGTCGAAGCTGGGCGAGGAGCAGATCGCGCGGATGTCCCCGTCCTCGCAGTCGATCACCACCGCGGCAGCGCTTTCCCGGCCCAGCCGCGCCTGCACATAGTTCTGCAATTCCGCGTCAATGGTCAGCTGCATGTCGGCGCCGGAGATCCCCTCGCGCCGGTCCAGCTCGCGCATCACCCGGCCGGTGGCGTTGACCTCGACCCGCTTGGCGCCAGCCTTGCCGCGCAGCACATCCTCGCGCCTGGCCTCAAAGCCCACCTTGCCGATCTGGAAGCGCGGGATCATCAGCACCGGCTCCGGATCTTCCATCTTGCTCAGGTCATAGTCCGAGACCGGCCCGACATAACCGACCACATGGGCAAAATCGCCGAGCTGCGGATAGACCCGCGTCAGGCCCACCTCAGGCGTGACGCCGGGCAGGGCCGGGGCGTTCACCGCGACTTTGGAGATATCCTCCCAGCCGATCTGGTCGGCGAGGGTGATCGGCAGGAACGGCGGCGAGCGGCGCATCTCGGTGCGGGCGCGCTCCAGGTCCTCCGGGTCCAGCGGCACCAGGCTGGAGAGCTTGGCAATCACCGCCTCAACGTCGCCCGCATCCTCCGGCACCACGGTGATCCGGTATGAGGGCGAGTTCTGCGCGACGATCAGCCCGTTGCGGTCGAATATCTGGCCGCGCGCGGGCGGCAGCAGGCGGATGTTGATGCGGTTTTCCTCGGCCAGCAGGCGGAACTCATCGGCCTGATCCACCTGCAGATAGCGCATCCGGGCCGCCAGGCCGCCGGCAAAGGCCAGCTGCAGCCCGCCCAGGAACAGCGCCCGCCGGGTCATCTTGCCGTGTGCGGCATCCAGATCCTTGGGATTGCGTTTCATCAGCGGCTCACCAGGGCTTCGGCTTCGGACGGGGACAGTTTGCGCACCCCCAGAATAGACTGGCTGGCCCAAACTGCCAGCGGATAGGCGGCGATGGTCATCACCACCTGGATCACGGTCAGGCTCAGCTGCGCCTGCGCCACCCCGAACAGGGTCAGGATCAGCCGGTTCAGGGTGGCAATCCCGGTGAGCACCACCGAAACAGACAGCCATTCGCTGGCAAAGGTGCTCTCGCGATGGGGCGCTGAGCGGCCCTTGAGGAAGCCGCAGCCCAGCACCGTCAGCAGCGCCAGCAGACCCGGCGGGCGGTGGAACAGCAGATCCGCCAGCAGCATCACCAGCCCGATGGAAAGTGCAGGCACATAATCCGGGCGGCGCAGGCTCCAGGCCATCGCCAGCGCCATGAGCAGGTCCGGCGGCGCCCAGAACCGCGGCTCGGTCTCCAGCGGCAGCAGGTGGAAGAACATGATCAGCAGTGCCAGCGCCGCGAACGCCGCGCGCATGGTCCAGATCCGGGCGGGCGAGGTGTTAGCCATTGCCCGCCTCAGCCGTGCCGTCTGCGCTCTCAGCCCCCAAGCCCTCGGGCCGCGGCTGCGGCACCGGATCGCCCGGCGGCGCCCCGACCAGCCCGCCCGGGTCCTGGATCACTTCGGTGCCGTGGTGGCGCAGCACCCGCAGGAATTCCAGCCGCCCGTAATCCGCGGACAGGCGCACCCGCATCCGCCCGGACCGGTCCTTGGCCACCTGGCCGATCAGCAGGCCCGCCGGAAAGACGGAGCCGTCGCCTGAGGAAATCACCCGGTCGCCGGGACGCACCTGATCGGGATTTTCCAGAAAGCTGAGCACCGGCGCGGCGCTGTTGTCGCCAGTGACCAGCGCGGTCTGGCCGGAGGGCTGGATGGTCGCCGGCACCGCGCTGGCGGCATCGGTCAGCAGGATCACCCGCGCAGTGTTGCGCCCGGTGCCGGAGATCCGGCCCACCAGCCCGATCCCGTCCATCGCCGCCCAGCCGTCATGCACCCCGTCGCGGCTGCCCACGTTCAGCAGCACCGACTGCCGGAAGGGGGAGCCGCTGTCGGCCATCACCACCCCGGTGATATAGGTCAGCTGCGGATCCAGCCGCACGTTGTTGAGATCCAGAAGGCGGGCGTTTTCCTGCTCCAGCTGCAGCGCCGCCTCTTTCCAGGCCCGCATCTGCCGCAGCTCGCTGCGCAGCTCGCGGTTCTGCTCCGCCAAGCGCTGGTAGCTTTGGAAATCGCGGATCAGGTTGATGGTGGCGGTCACCGGCACCATCGCCCAGTCCATGCTGGGCACCACCCTGTCCGCCACCTGGGCGCGGAAACGCTCCACCCGCGGGCTGTCGATCCGCCAGACGATGAAGACCGCGGCCAGGCACAGGCACAGAACCGCTGTCAGCAGACGCCGCAGCGGGGTTGCGTAATCGTCGCGCTGTGACTTGTCCTTCGCCACGTCTCTCCTTCCAGCCGCCCCTCCAGCCGCTCACCGGCCGGCGCCGTTCCGGCGGTCAGGGTCTGTTAGCTGTCGTAGTCGATGGCGTGGGCCAGCTGTTTTTCGTATTCGAGCGCCTTGCCGGTGCCCAGGGCCACGCAGTTGAGGCTTTCGTCCGCGATGGAGACCGCCAGGCCGGTCTGTTCGCGCAGGGCGAGGTCCAGATCGCCCAGCAGCGCGCCGCCGCCGGTCAGCATCACGCCGCGGTCGACGATGTCGGCGGCCAGATCCGGCGGGGTGGTTTCCAGCGCGGTCATCACCGCCTCGCAGATCTGCTGCACCGGTTCGGCCAGCGCCTCGGCCACCTGGGCCTGGGAAATCTCGATTTCCTTCGGCACGCCATTCAGCAGGTCGCGGCCGCGGATCTGCATCGACTGGCCGCGGCCGTCGTCGGGCATCCGGGCGGTGCCGATGGAGGTCTTGATGCGCTCGGCGGTGGATTCGCCCACCAGGAGGTTCTGCTGGCGGCGCAGGTAGCTGATGATCGCCTCGTCCATGCGGTCGCCGCCGACGCGGACAGAGCGGGCGTAAACGATGTCGCCCAGCGACAGGACCGCCACTTCGGTGGTGCCGCCGCCGATGTCGACAACCATGTTGCCGGTCGGATCGGTGATCGGCATGCCGGCCCCGATGGCCGCTGCAATCGGCTCGGCAATCAGCCCGGCGCGGCGGGCGCCTGCGGACAGAACCGACTGGCGGATCGCGCGCTTTTCAACCGGGGTGGCGCCATGCGGCACGCAGACGATGATCTTGGGCTTGGAGAAGGTCGAGCGCTTGTGAACCTTGCGGATGAAATGCTTGATCATCTCCTCCGCGGTGTCGAAGTCGGCAATCACGCCTTCGCGCATCGGCCGGATCGCTTCGATCGAGCCGGGGGTGCGGCCCAGCATCAGCTTGGCGTCCTCGCCCACGGCCAGCACTTTCTTGACGCCGTCCTTGACGTGGTAGGCCACCACCGAAGGCTCGGACAGGATCACGCCGCGGCCCTTGACGTAAACCAGGGTGTTCGCCGTGCCGAGGTCAATGGCCATGTCCGAGGAGAACAGACCGCCCAAGTTTCCGAAAAGCGCCATGTATGTGGGATCCTGTGAGTGCTGCCATTATGCCTGAGGCGACTCCCGGGGAGCCGCCTGCTCCCACCTTATAAGCGGCACGGGAGAGCCGCGAAAGGGCGTATTATGGTGAAACAGCGCGTTTCCGCCAAGTCGCAGCGTCCCCGCAACGCGCCGGAGGGCGCAGGCAGCGGTGGCCGGCGGCCAGCCGGGCAGTGCCTGCGTTGCTGCGGAGGCCCGGAGGCGGCGGGCCGCGGCGGCCGCCCCGGATCCGGCATCTTGCGGATCAGCTTGGAAAAATCCGCTGCATCTCCGAGTTGAAATGCGCCCAGGTCAGGCTGGCGCTGTTGCCGGCATAGCCCTCGTAATAGGATTTGCCGCTGGACACCGGCAGACCGGCCCAGATCTTCGCCAGGTTCAGCATGAACGTCTTGCGCGGCATTTCCGACGCCAGGAAGGCGCTGTAGCCTGCCTCCTCGATCAGCTGGTGCGCCAGCTGGTCCTGCAGCTCCGGCGTGAAACGGGCCTGCGGCTTGACCCCCTGATGCCGCACCAGGCGGCGCAGCGTTGCCGGGATCATCTGGTAGCGGCCGATGGCGTGGGGCTGGCCCGGGGTGGCGTCGATCCAGGCGTTGATTTCAGCGATCGTCATCTGCGTCGGCTTCTTCGGCGGCTTGCGTGTCGCGCCATATTGCACCGCATCATATTGCGCCTTGCCGGCCTCGGCGCTGGCGATCAGGTCCAGCAGGCGTTTGACGCTGGGCGGCGCCTTCAGGACCGGGGCAAACATCCCGCCGCCGCTGCGGCCGCGGAACAGGCTGGCCGCGCCGGGATTGAGCGACACCGCCCCGCGGCCTGGGCCGGGCAGGGTGTCGGGCAGCAGGCTGGCAACCGCCTGCGGCGCCGGGGTTGCGGCGGGCGCAGATCCGGGCATCGGGGCAGAGGCCTTTTGCAGGAAGAAGTTGTTGCCGACCAGAGAATACCCTTGCGCACTGACAGCCGCTGCGGTGCAAAGCAGCAAGGCCAGAAACGTCAGGATCAGGGCAAGGGCGCTCATTCTAAGGGGCATGGGAACCTGCATTCTGCGGTACATTATCGGGGTGCAGTCTGCCGCAGCGGTGTTGAGATTCCGTTTATCCGCCGCACGCTGCCCCTTCCGCCGCCTGGCGATTGCCGGTAGAGGGGGCGCATGCTCTCGTATCAGCACATATACCACGCCGGGAATCTGGCCGATGTCCAGAAGCACGCGCTGCTGGCCTGGATGCTGGCCTACCTCACCCGCAAGGACAAACCGCTCAGCTATATCGAGACCCACGCGGGCCGCGGCCTCTACCAGCTGGACGCGCCCGAGGCCGTGAAGACCGGCGAGGCGGAGCAGGGCATCACCAAGGTTCTGGCAGGGCAGGGGCTGGCGGCGGACCACCCGCTGCACCGCGCGCTGTCGGAAACCCGCAAGGCGCACGGTGCGGCTGCCTATCCCGGCTCGCCGCTGATCGCGGCATCGCTGCTGCGGCCGGGCGACTCGCTGCATTTCGCCGAACTGCACCCGCAGGAAAACGCGGGCCTGCGCGCCGCACTGAAACCCTGGAAGGCCAAGGTGCACCAGCAGGACGGGTTTGAACTCGCCATGTCGCTGGCACCGCCAGACCCGCGCCGCGGGCTGCTGCTGATCGACCCGAGCTACGAGATCAAATCCGATTATGCCCGCATCCCCGGCATCATCGGCCAGCTGCACAAGAAGTGGAACGTCGGCGTCATTGCCTTGTGGTACCCGATCCTCAAGGACGGCACCCACAAGCCGATGCTGAAAGCGCTGGAGGCACAGGGGCTGCCGGATGCGCTGCGCCACGAGGTGACTTTTCCGCCGGTGCGCGAAGGCCACCGGATGGTCGGCAGCGGCATGTTTGTGGTCAACGCGCCCTATGGCGCGGCAGAGGAAACGGCCCGGATTTCGGCACTGTTCAAGGCGGTGTCCCGCAAGTAGCCCCGGATCGCGCCCTCCACCCGCGGGGCCAGCGCCGTGCCGCCTGCTTCGCCGCGCAGGGCGGCTGAATTGATCATGCCCCTGGCAATGGCCGCAACGTCGCGTGCCTCCCGCGGGACCGGGCGGGCGGCTGCACGGGTGGTATTATGTAAAGACCTTTGAAAGACGGGACTTTCCCGCTACGCTTTCCGTCGGGGAGGAATGCCGGATGGAACGCAGGCTGGCCGCCGTGCTGGCGGCGGATATGGTGGGCTACAGCCGTCTGATGGAAGCGGATGAGCAAGGCACGCTTGCCCGGCTGCGCACCCACAGGATTGAACTGATCGACCCCTCGATTGCCAAGAACCGTGGCTCCATAATCAAAACCACGGGCGACGGGATGCTGGTGGAATTTCCCAGCGTGTCTGATGCGGTGGCCTGCGCCGCGGAGATTCAGGGCAGGATGCGGCGGCGCAACAGCGATGTGCCGCCGGACCAGCGCATCCAGTTCAGGGTCGGGATCAACCTTGGCGACATCATTTATGAAGACGGCGACATCTACGGCAGCGGCGTCAACGTGGCCGCCCGGCTGGAGCAGGCGGCGGGGGTGGGGGAGATCTGCGTGTCCGCGGCGGTCTACGGCCAGGTGCGCGGCTCTTGCGGGTTTCTGTTCGAGGATCAGGGCGAGCAGTCCCTGAAAAACATCTCCGAACCGGTGCGCGTCTACCGCCTGCTGCTGGATGAGGGCGCGCCCGTGGCGGCAGAAGATGCCAGCGGGCCGGCGCCGGTGGTGAAACCCACCCTTGCCGTGCTGCCCTTTGCCAACATGAGCGGCGATCCCGAGCAGGAGTTCTTTGCCGACGGGCTGACCGAGGACATCCTGACCGAACTCAGCCGCCGCCATGAGCTGTTTGTGATCTCCCGCAACTCCACCTTCGTCTACAAGGGGCAGGCGGTGAACATCCGCGAAGTGGCTGAGAAGCTTGGCGCCCGCTACATCGTCGAGGGCAGCGTGCGAAAAGGCGGCAACCGGCTGCGGATCACCGTGCAGCTGATCGACAGCTGCAACGATTCCCATATCTGGGCAGAGAGATACGACCGCACGCTCGACGATATCTTCGATATCCAGGATGAGGTGACATCGGCCATCGTCGCGACCCTGCCGGGGCGGATCGAAGCGGCGCAGCAGGATGAGGTCTCGCGCAAGAAACCCGCCAGCCTGGCCGCCTATGAATGCGTGCTGGCCGCCAAGGTCCTGCATCACCGCAGCACGGCGGAGGACAATGCCAAGGCGATGGGCCTCATCGACCGCGCGGTGGAGCTGGACCCGGAGTTTGCCCACGCCCACGCCTGGCGCGGCTGTATCCGCGGCCAGGCCTGGGGCTATGGCTGGTGCGCCGACCCCGAGGCGATGCTGCAACTGGCTCTGGAGTCGATCCAGAAGGCCGCGTCGATGGATGACAATGACGCGGACGTGCACCGGCTGATGGCGGCGGTGTCCATCCTGCAGGAAAACCTCGACCAGGCGCAGTACCACCAGGAACGCGCTCTGTCCCTGAACCCGAACTACGACCTGGTTGTGGTGCAGATGGGCGAACTGCTGACCTGGCAGGGCAGGCCCGAGGAGGGCGCGGAGTGGATCCGGAAGGCGATGCGCCTCAACCCGCATTTCCCGGTCCGCTTCTGGAGCCATCTGGGCAAGGCGCATTTCACCGCCCGTCTTTATGAGGAGGCGCTGACCGATTTCAAACGGCTGCCGTCAATGGACGCGGTGCAGACCGCGCTGGCGGCGGCCTGCCACAGCTGGCTGGGCAACACGCAGCAGGCGCAGGACTGCGTGGCGCAGATCCGCGCGATGCAGCCTGACGCCACGGCAGAGGGGTTGCTGGCCGGGCTGCACTACGGGCGCAAGGAAGACGCCGCGCATTTCACCGATGGTCTGCGCAAGGCGGGGCTGGCCTAGGCCGCAACGAAAAAGGGCGCCGCAGCGGGCGCCCTTTCCTGTTTCGCGGAGCCTGGATCAGGCCAGATCCTTATAGGAAATCTCCTTGGTGTCGGCACCTTCACCGACCCGGCCGCGGCGCACGATCAGGCGGTTCAGCGCGTTCACATAGGCCTTGGCAGAGGCAACAACCGTGTCGGTATTGGCGCTTTCGCCGGTGGCGATGTTGCCGTCCTCTTCCAGCCGCACGGAGACGGTCGCCTGCGCGTCGGTGCCCTCAGTCACCGCATGCACCTGATAAAGCTGCAGCCGCGCGGTGTTCGGATAGATCTTGCGGATCGCCTTGAAGGTTGCGTCCACAGGCCCGTCGCCCTCGGCGGTCTCGGTCACGTCCTTGCCGTCGATCTCCATCTCGACGGTGGCTTCCGCCGGGCCGCCGGTGCCGCAGACCACTTTCATCGAGACAATCTTGAGGTGGTCGTTTTCCGCGTCCGTGCCGGTGCGCATCAGCGCGATGAGGTCGTCGTCGAACACTTCTTTCTTGCGGTCGGCCAGCTCCTTGAAGCGGACAAAGACGTCCTTCAGCTGGTTGTCGCCCACCTCATAGCCCAAGTGCTCCAGCTTGTCGCGCAGCGCGGCGCGGCCGGAGTGTTTGCCCAAGGGCAGCGAGGTGCCGGACAGGCCGATGTCCTCGGGCCGCATGATCTCGAAGTTCTCGCGGTTCTTCAGCATTCCGTCCTGGTGGATGCCGCTCTCATGGGCAAAGGCGTTTTTGCCGACAATCGCCTTGTTCGGCTGCACCACAAAGCCGGAGACGGTCGAGACCCGGCGCGAGATATGCATGATCTTGGTGGTGTCGATGCCGGTGGACCAGGGCATGATGTCATTGCGCGTCTTCAGCGCCATCACCACCTCTTCCAGC
Organism: Leisingera daeponensis DSM 23529; assembly: GCF_000473145.1. Lineage (NCBI taxonomy): Bacteria > Pseudomonadati > Pseudomonadota > Alphaproteobacteria > Rhodobacterales > Roseobacteraceae > Leisingera > Leisingera daeponensis. The sequence goes on from NZ_KI421500.1 coordinate 3,541,146, forward strand.
GCGGTGTTGCCCGCCCGCTCGCCCAGGCCGTTGATGGTGCATTCGATCTGGCGCGCCCCGCCCGCAACGGCCGCCAGCGCGTTGGCGGTCGCCATCCCGAGGTCGTTGTGGCAGTGGGTGGCAAAGACCACCTCATCCGCGCCCGGCACGGTCTCGATCAGGCGCCTGATCAGGTCGGCGCTTTCCGCGGGCGCGGTGTAGCCGACGGTGTCGGGGATGTTGATGGTGGTGGCGCCGGCCTTGATGGCGATCTCGATCACCCGGCACAGGTAATCCCACTCGGTCCGGGTCGCATCCATCGGCGACCACTGCACGTTGTCCACCAGGTTGCGGGCGTGGGTCACGGTCTCGTGGATCTTGTCGGCCATCTCGTCCATCGTGAGGTTCGGGATGGCGCGGTGCAGCGGCGAGGTGCCGATAAAGGTGTGGATGCGCGGCTGCGCGGCCTTGCGCACCGCTTCGGCGCAGCGGTCGATGTCCTTGAAGTTGGCGCGCGCCAGCCCGCAGATCACCGCGTTCTTCGAGCGCTCGGCAATCTCGGACACCGCAGCAAAGTCGCCTTCGGAGGCAATCGGGAAGCCGGCCTCGATAATGTCCACGCCCATCTCGTCCAGAAGCTCCGCAATCTCCAGCTTCTCGTTATGGGTCATGGTGGCGCCGGGGCTCTGCTCGCCGTCGCGCAGGGTGGTGTCAAAAATCAATACACGGGATTTGTCGCCGGAAATCGGGGATGCGTTGGTCATATCGGTATCTCTTGTCTCTGTCCTAGGCCCTTCCAGGGCATCATTAGCCTTCGATGGCGCGCGTGCGGCAATCCTCTGAGCGGGCGCGCCGGAAGGGCACGCTCAGAGGCGGGCTAGGATCAGTAGGGCGCGCAGGGCCGCACCGCGGAATGCGGCGGCGGCAAAGGGAATATCTGCGCAAATGCTCATGGCACGGATTTATACAGAGGTGCAGCCGAATGGGAAGGGGGATTTTGACCTTGCGGCATGGCGGTGTGCTGGCAGCAGCAAACCTCCGTAAAACCTTGCCCGGTAATTTCAAGACAATGTTGAAAAAAGTGTATAATATAATTAAGGGCCGTAGCCAGTTTCAATGCGACAGTTTGTCTGCGCTGTATCAGCCCTAAGGTCAGATGCGGTAGACAGCTTCGCGTTGGGAGAATTCCTGGCTCCTGCAGCCGGGATCCGGCGTCCTGATTAGAAGAGACGCCATCGATAGGAGGAAACAGTGTCGAAAAAAATTGTCCTTGGATATGACGACAGCGAGGCTGCCAAGTCGGCGCTTGCTTTTGCCGTCAGCCTTGCCAAAGCACAAGGGGCAGAGCTGGTGATCGCGCATGTGCTGGAGTGGTCGCCCTATTCCTTCCTCACCCCGGAGGAGATCGAGCAGCGCCACAAGCGCCGCGAGGAGGAATTGAAGCGCGCAGAGGATGCCCTGCTGAAACCCGTGTGCAAAAGCCTGGAAGATGACGGTGTCACCTTCGTGACAGAGCTGAAATACGGCCATATCGCGGAAACGTTGATTGATGTGATCAAGAAGCATGGCGCCAGCCACCTGATCATCGGCCGCACCGGCCATTCCGGGCTGTCATCGCGGCTGTTCGGCTCTGTCGCGGGCACTCTGGCGCAGGCCGCGCCGGTTCCGGTCACCATTGTTCCGTAAAGATAAACTCAGAGGACAGTCATGAGTAATTCAATTAAGGCGGCAGCCCTGTCTGCGCCGCTGCTGCTGGCGGCAACCGCCCCGGCGATGGCACAAACCGTCGACGAGCGCGTCAATGAGATTTTCGCCAATTCCACCGGCTGGTTCGTCAACCTGATCTTCAGCCCGTTTCCGGGCACCAGCTTTCCCTGGATCGTTGCCTGGCTGGTGGTCGCGGCCACCGTGTTCACCTTCTACTTCGGCCTGATCCAGTTCCGCGCCTTCCCGCACTCGATCTCGCTGGTCAAGGGCGATTATTCCGACCCCAATGACGCCGGCGAAGTCAGCCACTTCCAGGCGCTGGCAACCGCGCTGTCGGGCACCGTCGGCCTGGGCAACATCGCAGGCGTTGCCGTTGCCGTCGGCATCGGCGGCCCCGGCGCGACATTCTGGATGATCCTGGCGGGCCTGATGGGCATGGCCTCGAAATTCACCGAATGCACGCTGGGCGTCAAATACCGCAACGAGTTCCCGGACGGCCACGTGTCGGGCGGCCCGATGTACTATATGACCAAGGGCTTTGCCGAACGCGGGCTGCCGATGGGCAAATTCCTGGCGGTGATGTTCTCGATCTTCTGCATCCTCGGCGCGCTGGGCGGCGGCAACATGTTCCAGGCCAACCAGGCGCACGCGCAGATCTCCGGTGTTATCGGCGAGTATCCTGGCTGGATCACCGGCGTGGTGTTTGCGGGGGTTGTGTTCGCCGTGATCGTGGGCGGCCTGAAATCCATTGCACGAGTGACCGAGAAGGTCGTTCCGTTCATGGGCGTCATGTATGTCGCAACCGCGCTGGTCATCCTGGCGATGAATGCCGACAAGATCGGCTGGGCCTTTGGCCAGATCTTTGACGGGGCTTTCACCGGTCTCGGCGTTGCCGGCGGCATGGTTGGCGCACTGATCCAGGGCTTCAAGCGTGCGGCCTTCTCGAACGAGGCCGGCGTCGGCTCGGCAGCCATTGCCCACTCCGCCGTGCGCACCAAGGAGCCGATCACCGAAGGCTTCGTGTCGCTGCTGGAGCCGTTCATCGACACCGTGGTGATCTGCACCATGACCGCACTGGTGATCATCATCACCGGCCAGCTGGTCCAGGACCCGAACACCGGCCTCTACCTGCTGGATGAGGGTGCAGCCACGATCCAGACCATTGACGGCAACAAGGGCGTGGCGCTGACCTCGGCGGCCTTCTCCTCGGCCTTCGGCTGGTTCCAGTACGTGCTGGCGCTGGCGGTGATCCTGTTTGCCTTCTCCACCATGATCAGCTGGTCCTACTACGGCCTCAAGGCCTGGACCTTCCTGTTCGGCGAGGGCGAAACCAAGGAACTGGTGTTCAAGGTGATCTTCTGCATCTTCGTGGTGATCGGCGCCGCCGCCAACCTCGGCCCGGTGATCGACTTCTCCGACGCGGCGATCTTTGCCATGGCGGTGGTCAACATCATCGCGCTCTACTTCCTGATGCCGATCGTCAAGCGTGAGCTGAACAGCTACATGTCGCGCCTGAAAGCAGGCGAGATCAAGAAGTACGTCTGACCGGCTCCGGCCTGGCAATCAGACAGCTTTCAGACCCAAGCCTCTCCGGTCCGCCGGGGAGGCTTTTTTGATGAGAAGGGCAGGGGCGGCTTCAGCCGCCGTGTTCCACGATCCGGCGCAGCCCGGCAATCTGGCCTGGCAGATCCGTGGCGCTTGACTGGCAGAAGCCGGTCAGCAGGCCCCCGGACCGGCCTTCGGGATCGTGCGGCGACAGAGGCCGGACCCCATAGCCTGCACTTGCGGCGCGGCGGCAGATCCGGACGTCCGCCAGCCCGCCCGCCAGGTGAAAGGCAATCTGCATCCCAGCGTTGTGCCGCCTGAAGGACCCCAGGGCCTCGGGCCATTGCGCAAGCGCATCCGCCGCCGCGGCATAGCGTTCGGCATAAAGCCTGCGGGCGCGGCGGATGTGCCGGTCGTACTGCCCGGAGGCCATGAATTCCGCCAGCGGCCGCTGCGCGGTGATCGCGGCGCCGGCGCTGGGCTGGAAAAACCGGGCCCGGAACCGCGGCACCAGCGCCGGCGGCAGGATCGCATAGCCCAGCCGCAGCGCGTGCGAGAACGTCTTGGAGAAGGTGCCCACATAGATGCAGCGCCCCTCCCGGTCGAGCGCGGCCATGGCGGGCACCGGCTGGCCGGCATAACGGAACTCGCTGTCGAAATCATCCTCGATGATCCAGCCGCCGCGCTCCTTGGCCGCCTGCAGGAAGGCCTGGCGCTGCGGCACCGGCAGGGTGCCGCCCAGCGGAAACTGGTGCGAGGGCGTCAGCAGCGTGACCTTGGCCATCTGCCGCGGCACCTCCGCCCCGCGCTCCCCGGCCCGCAGCCAGCGCACCGGCCAGCCGCGCGCCACGGCAAAGCGCTGTGTCGGGGTAAAGCCGGGGGCCTCCAGCGCAATATCCTCGCCCTCCACCAGGAAATCCATCGCCAGCTCCAGCGCCTCGCGCGCGCCGCTGGTGACCAGCACCTGATCCGCGCTGCACTCTATCCCGCGCCAGCGCGCGGCATAGGCGGCAATCTCGCGCCGCAGTTCGGGATCGCCAAAGGAATCTTCCTGATGGCTCAGGCTGAGCGGATCCATCCGTGCCACACGTGAAACACAGCGCGCCCAGGACCGGGCCGGAAACACCGCCGGGTCCGGCGCGCCTGGCTGCAGCATCCCCGGCGCGGGCGGGACCGCCGCAGGCTGCGGCCGCGGCGGCGCTTCGGGCGGCCGGATCGGCGCCACGTCGCAGACAAAGATCCCCGCACCCCGCCGCGCCTCGGCAAAGCCTTCGGCCGCCAGCTGCTCATAGGCTGTCACCACGGTGGAGCGCGCCACCCCCAGATCCTGCGCCAGCGCCCGGGAGGACGGCAGCCGGGTGCCGATGGCCAGACTGCCGCTGCTGATCTGGCGGCGCAGCGCGCTGACGATTTGCAGATAGATCGGCTCGGCGCTGGCCTTGGACAGCAATCCGGAAAGGTCAATCATACTGGACTGCTCTTTTTGTCTGAAACTGGAAGTTAATTACAGTCCAGTTTGCGCATAGCACTCACCCTGACACAACCAGAATTGACGAGGTCCGCCAATGCGCCAGCCCGATACCGAAACCGCCCTGAAATCCGAGCGCAGCCGCCTGCGCCGCGCCCATGAACGCGGGCTCTATGACCGCGAGACCGTGTATCAGGTGCTCGACGCCATGCCGCTGGCCCATATCGGCTATCAGATCAATGGCGCCCCTTCGGTGCTTCCGACGCTGCAATGGCGCGAGGGCGATCACGTCTATTGGCACGGCTCCGCCGCCAGCCGGGCGATCCGCGCGATGGAGGGGGCGGAGGTCTGCCTGACGGTCACCTGCATGGACGGATACGTGCTGGCCCGTTCGGCCTTCCACCACTCGGTCAACTTCCGCTCCGCGATGCTGTTCGGGGTGGCCGAAAAGGTCACGGAGGAGGAGGCCAAGGCCGCCAGCCTCAAGGCGATGGTCGACCACATCTTTCCCGGCCGCTGGGACGCCCTGCGCCCGATGACCGCGCAGGAGCTGAAGGCCACCGCCCTGATGCGGATGCCGATCGAGGAGGGGGCGGCCAAGATCCGCTCCGGTGCGCCCAAGGACGACGAGGAGGATTACGCCCTGCCGATCTGGGCGGGTGTGGTGCCGATAGCGATGGAGCTGAAGCTGCCGCAGCCGGACCCTGCCAATCTGGAGGGTGTCGAGATGCCGGACCACCTGAGCCGCATCCGCATCGGCTGAATCGAAAAGGGCGCGCCGCTCTGGCGCGCCCTTTGTTCTTGCAGGCCTATTCTGTCTGGCTGGCGCCCTCTGCCCCGGTGCTGACCAGCGCGCCGTTCTCCCAGGTGCCGTCCGCCTTCTGGCCGCTGGCGTATTTCATCGTGCCCGGCCCCTGGCGCTTGCCGTTGACAAAGCTGCCCTCGTAAACGTCGCCATTGGCATAGGTCGCCACGCCCTGGCCAAAGATCTTGCCTTCTTGCCATTCGCCTTCGTAGGTGAAGCCGTCAGGCATCACGATCTTGCCCCGCCCGTGGCGCTGGCTGTCAGCAAATGCGCCAGTGTAGACCGAGCCGTCGGCATAGGTGACCACCGCCTCGCCGTGGCGCTGCCCGTTCTGCCAGCCGCCGTCGTAGCGGTAACCGTCGGCATAGGTCATCACCCCCTGGCCGTGGTTCTTGGCGTTTTTGAAGCCGCCGGTATAGGTGATCCCGTTGGGGTAGGTGGCAGTGCCTTTGCCCTCGATCACGCCAGCAACCCATTCACCTTCGTAGGTGGAGCCGTCGGGATAGGTGATCTTGCCCTTGCCTTCGGCCAGATCATCGCGGAAATCGCCTTCATAGACCGATCCGTCGGGATAAACTGCCTTGCCCTTGCCTTCGATCTGCCCCTTCACCCAGGCGCCGGTGTAGCTGTAGCCATCCTTCTCGGTGAAGGTGCCGGTGCCGTGGCGCTGATCGTCCAGGAAGTCGCCCGTGTAGACATCGCCATTGGCGTAGGTCTGCGTGCCGGTGCCGTGGCGGCGGCCATTTTGCAGCGCGCCTTCATAGATGTCGCCGTTGGGCTGCACCAGGCGGCCGGTGCCATGCATCTGGCTGGACATCCATTCGCCTTCGTAGACCAGCCCGTCGGAGGTCTCCAGCCGGCCTTGCCCCTGCAGCTGGCCATCCGCCACGCTGCCCTCGTAAACGGTGCCCTCGGCATAGGTGATTTTCGCCTGGCCCTGCTGGCGCCCCCCGGCCCAGTCGCCGTCGTAGGTATAGCCGTCGGGCGATTGCATCACGCCCTTGCCGTGCCGCTTGCCGTCGGCAAAGCTGCCCTGATAGCGCACGCCACTGGCATAGACCGACACTCCGTCGCCGTGGATCTGGCCGTCCTGCCATTCGCCCTCGTAGGTGCTGCCGTCGGCGCGGGTCAGCTTGCCCAGACCGTGCGGCTTGCCCTGCGCGAACTCGCCTTCATAGATTGAACCGTCCGGGAACCGCGCCACACCCTGGCCGCGGACCTCTCCCTCGACCCACTCGCCGGTGTATTCATATCCGTTCGGCAGCTTGTAAGTGCCGGTGCCATGCTGCAGCCCGCCTTTGAAGGTGCCCTCGTAGACGCCGCCGATCTCATCCTGCGTGGTGATGATCTCCCCCTCCTGGGCAAAGGCCGGCGCGGCCAGTGCCAGGATCGTGGAAAGCGCGATTGCGGTGCCGAAACGGGTCATTCAAAACCTCTGCCTGCCCAGGAATTACGGTGCTGCTGCCATATTGGGTTGCTCGCCCGGAAACTAAGCTACCGCAGGCGGGGCCGCAATGTCTTTTCCCCGGCACCAGGCCCTTGCTCTTTTCCTTGGCTGTCAATCTGGTAAATGGCTGAGGAAGGATTTTTGCAAAGGGCCGATGCAGCATGGCAGACCGTTTCCGCGTGACACTGGCGCAGCTGAACCCCACCGTGGGCGATCTGGCAGGCAACGCCGCCAAGGCCCGCGCCGCCTGGGAGGAAGGCCGCAAGGCCGGCGCCGATCTGGTCGCGCTGCCGGAAATGTTCATCACCGGCTACAACACCCAGGATCTGGTGATGAAGCCGGTCTTCCACCAGGCCGCCATCGCCGAGGTCGAAAAACTGGCGGCGGACTGCGCCGATGGTCCGGCTCTGGCGGTTGGCGGGCCGTGGGTCGAGGGCGGCAGGCTCTACAATGCCTATCTGATCCTGAAGGACGGCAAGATCGCCTCGCGCTGCCTCAAGCACCATCTGCCGAACGAGACCGTGTTTGACGAGGTCCGCCTCTTCGAGGCCGGCCCCTTGGGCGGCCCGTATTCCGTCAGCAACACCCGCATCGGCTCCCCCATCTGCGAGGACGGCTGGCACGAGGATGTGGCGGAAACCCTGGCCGAAACCGGCGCCGAATTCCTGCTGATCCCCAACGGCTCGCCCTATTTCCGCAACAAGATGGAAGTGCGCTTCAACATGATGGTGGCGCGCGCTGTCGAAACCCACCTGCCGGTGATCTACCTCAACATGGTGGGCGGCCAGGACGATCAGGTGTTCGACGGCGGTTCCTTCGCCCTGAACCCGGGCGGCGCACTGGCAGTTCAGATGCCGCTGTTCGACGAGTGCATCACCCAGGTCGACCTCATCCGCACCGGGGACGGCTGGCGCGTGGAGGAAGGCGAAAAGGCGCATCTGCCGGACGAATGGGAGCAGGACTACCGGGTGATGGTGGACTCCCTGCGCGACTACATGGGCAAAACCGGCTTCAAGAAGGTGCTTCTGGGACTGTCCGGCGGCGTTGACTCGGCGATTGTCGCGGCCATCGCGGTGGATGCGCTGGGGGCGGAGAATGTCCGCTGCGTGATGCTGCCGTCTGAGTACACCAGCCGGGGATCGCTCGACGATGCCGAAGCCGTCGCCAAGGCGCTGGGCGTCCGTTATGACTATGTTCCGATCAGCGAGGCACGGGCTGCCATCACCAGCACGCTGGCGCCGCTGTTTACCGGCCTCGATGCGGATATCACCGAGGAAAACATCCAGTCCCGCCTGCGCGGCCTGCTGCTGATGGCCATGTCCAACAAGTTCGGCGAGATGCTGCTGACCACCGGCAACAAGTCCGAGGTGGCTGTGGGCTATGCCACCATCTATGGCGACATGAACGGCGGCTACAACCCGATCAAGGACCTCTACAAAACCCGCGTGTTCGAAACCTGCCGCTGGCGCAACGCCAACCACCGCCCCTGGATGAAGGGCCCGGCGGGCGAGGTGATCCGCCCCAATGTGATCGACAAGCCCCCCTCGGCGGAACTGCGCGAAGATCAGAAGGACAGCGACAGCCTGCCGGATTACCCGGAACTGGACGCCATTCTGGAAATTCTGGTCGATCTGGAGGGGTCAATCGCAGATTGTGTTGCGGCGGGCTTTTCCCGGGACGTGGCCAAACGGGTCGAGCATCTGCTTTATATCAGCGAATACAAACGCTTCCAGTCCGCGCCCGGTGCCCGGCTGACGCCGCGGGCGTTCTGGCTGGACCGCCGGTACCCGATCGTGAACCGCTGGCGCGACCCGACCTGAGGCACGCGTTAACCCCTTGAAGGCGCGGGTCTTTTCCGCGCTTTCCGCCCTTTCCCCGGGCAGCTTCCGTGACGGTAAAGTCCTGATATGCGGCGAAAAAAACACAATACCGCAATGCGCGGCAGAGGCGGCCGCGTGGACGCTGGACCGCCGATTCCGCAGCGGGCATAGAGACCTCATGCCTGGACCGAGACTGCCTCATTTCCAATCCAATCTGGCCTTGCCCAAGGCTGTCGACGCCGTGGTGATCGGCGGCGGCATCATTGGTGCCGCCACCGCGCTGGAACTGGCCGAGCGCGGCCACTCCGTGCTCTTGTGCGAAAAGGGGCAGATCGCGGGCGAGCAAAGCTCGCGCAACTGGGGGTGGGTACGGATCTCCTGCCGCGATCCGCGGGAAATCCCGCTGATGGCGGAATCGCTGCGCCTTTGGGAAGGGCTGGCGGCGCGCACCGGGCAGGACACCGGGTTCACCCGCTCCGGCATCCTCTACACCGCCGGCACGGCCAAGCGCGAAGCCCAGCTGGAGCGCTGGCTGCGCAACCTTGATGGCTGGGGGCAGGGCGCCCGGATGGTGCGCGGACCGCAGCTGGCGCAGCTGATGCCGGGCCACCAGACCAAGACCCGCAGCGCCCTGCTCACGCCGATGGACGGGCGGGCCGAGCCGCATATGGCCACCCACGCAATCGCCACTGCCGCCCAGGCCGCGGGCGCCAAGATCATGACCGAATGCGCGGTGCGCAGCGTCGAAACATCGGCCGGGCGCATCAGCGGCGTGATGACGGAACGCGGCCGCGTTGCCTGTTCGGCGGTGGTGGTGGCGGGCGGCGCCTGGTCGCGGCTGTTTCTCGGCAATGCGGGCATCAGCCTGCCGCAGCTCAAAGTGCTGAACTCGGTCCTGCGCACCTCGCCGGTGCCGGGCGGGCCGGACATCGCGGTGCGCACCGGCAACCTGGGCCTGCGCAAGCGGGCCGATGGCGGCTACACCGTCTCGGACGCGCTGGAGAACATGGTCGATATCGTGCCCGACAGCTTCCGCCTGGGCTGGGCGTTCCTGCCCAGCCTGCGGCACGAATGGCGCGCCCTGCAATTCCGGCTCACCAGCCGCTGGCGCGAGGAGGCGGCGCAGGCCCGCCGCTGGCAGCCGCAGCAGACCACCCCGTTCGAGCTGTGCCGGGTGCTGGATCCAGCCCCTTCGCAAAAGGCGCTGAAAAGCGGCTGGGCGGCAGCGCAAAAGGCCTTCCCTGTGCTGCAGGGCGCCGATGTGGTGCAAAGCTGGGGCGGGCTGATCGACGTGACCCCGGACGCGATCCCGGTGATCTCGCAGGCCAACCAGCTGCCGGGCCTGTTCATCGCCACCGGGTTTTCCGGTCACGGCTTCGGCATCGGCCCGGCCGCGGGCAAGCTTGCCGCCGATCTGGTGACTGGCGACAGGCCTGTCGTGGATCCGCATGACTTCCGCCTGTCCCGCTTCACCGACGGCAGCAGATACGGCCCGCGAAGCGGCTACTGACCGCGTCCCTTACCCCATCAGCTGATAGCTCACTGGCACATAGCGGAAACCGTCGCCGCGGGGTTCGACAAATCCCGCCGCCGGGAACGGCATGTGATAGCCGATCATCGGGAGCTTGTCCGCCGCCAGCATCCCCAGCACCCGGCGGCGCGACTCCGTTGCCGCCGCCTTGTCCATGTCGAACATCACTTCCCAATCGGGCCGGGCGAAGCTCCAGACATAGTGGTTGGCCAGATCCGCGGTCAGCACCAGCTGGCGGTTGCCGCTCTCCAGCATATAGCACATATGCCCCGGCGTATGGCCAAAGCCGGCCATTGCGGTGATCCCCGGCGCCACGCTGGCGCCATCATCGATAAAGGTGGTCTTCTCGGCCAGCGGCGTCATGTTCTGGGCCACCAGATCGCCCACCCGGTCGCCCGGGTCGCGCTTGGACCAGAAATTGTATTCCGCCGCCCCGGTCACATAGCGGGCGTTCGGAAAGGTCGGCGCGCCATCGGTCATCAGCCCGCCGATATGGTCCGGATGCATATGGGTGATCACCACGACGCTGATCTGGTCCGGCGTCACCCCGGCGGCGGCCAGCGACCTGGCAATGCCGCCATTGCCCAGCCCGGTGTCGAACAGCACCAGCTCCCCGCCGGTATCGACGAGCGTGGGCGTGAAATAGAACTGAACGGTTTCGGCAGAGATGAAATTCTCCTCCGACACCTCGGCAAACTCCTCATCGCTTGCATTGCCGCCAAAGATGGCTTTCGGCTCCTCCCGCTGCGCCGAGCCATCCAGCAGAGTGGTGACCGGCATTTCCGCCAGTTTGAACGAATGGGCAATCTGCGCTTCGGCGCGGCCGCCATGGGCACCGGCCAGCAGCGGCGTTGCAGCCCCGGCGAGGGGCAGGGCAGCGGCCCCGGCGAGGGCGGCGCGGCGGGAGAGGGAAACAGTCATGGCATAACCTCCGGTGGTGTTGGGCTGGCTTAACCCTAGCGCTCCGGACGCAGAGGGCTGTAAACAATCCCGTGAGGCGGGTTAAGATGCGGTCAGGAGGCAGCGTCATGAGCCAGAACAAGACCGTTCCGACGGGGGCAAGCGTTGAGGCGTTCCTTGCCGGTGTTGAACCGGCCCGCAAGGCGGCGGAGGCGCAGCAGCTGGATGCGCTGTTCCGCCGGACGACCGGCTACGCACCGCAGATGTGGGGGCCGTCACTCGTCGGCTACGGCCGCTACCACTACCGCTATGCCACGGGGCGGGAGGGCGACTTCCTCGCCACCGGCTTCGCGCCGCAAAAGGCGCGCCATTCGATCCACATCATGCCGGGCTATCAGGACTACGGTGCCATCCTCTCCCGCCTCGGCAAGCACAAGCTTGGCAAAAGCTGCCTCTATGTGAACAAGCTCGACGATATCGACCTGGAGGTGCTGGCCGAACTGATCCGCGCAGGCCTGCGGGATCTGAACGACATCTGGCCGGTGCAGCCGGCTTGACGGGCCGCGGCTTTCATCTTTCCCGAAATACTCCCGCCGGAGGCCTGCGCCGCAGGCGCGCGCACTCTGCCGAAACTGGACAAACCGCGGCCCATGTGACAAGGGGCAAGGCAACAGGAGACTCGTGATGACCACCACCCGTTTTGCCCCGTCGCCGACCGGCTATATCCACGTCGGCAACCTGCGCACCGCGCTGATGAACTATCTGATCGCCCGTAAGGCCGGCGGCACCTTCATCCTGCGCATCGACGACACCGACCCGGAGCGGTCCAAGGAAGAATACGTCGATGCCATCAAGCAGGACCTGGAATGGCTGGGCCTGACCTGGGACAAGGTGGAGCGCCAGTCCGAGCGGCTCGACCGCTATGTTGCCGCGGCTGACAAGCTGCGGGAAATCGGCCGCTTCTACGAGGCGTTCGAGACCCCGACCGAGCTGGACCTGAAGCGCAAGAAGCAGCTGAACATGGGCAAGCCGCCGGTCTATGACCGCGCCGCGCTGGCGCTGTCGGCGGAAGACAAGGCCAAGCTGCGCGCCGAGCGCGGCGATGGCGTCTGGCGCTTCAAACTGGATCAGGAACGGATCGAGTGGACCGACGGCATCCTGGGCGACATCTCCATTGATGCGGCCTCGGTCTCCGACCCGGTGCTGATCCGCGGCGACGGCCAGTTCCTTTACACCCTGGCCTCGGTTGTGGACGACACCGAAATGGGTGTGACCCATGTGGTGCGCGGCTCTGACCATGTGACCAACACCGCCACCCAGATCCAGATCATCGAGGCGCTGGGCGGCACCGTGCCGTCTTTCGCGCACCACTCGCTGCTGACCGGCCCGCAAGGCGAAGCGCTGTCCAAGCGCCTGGGCACGCTGGCCCTGCGCGATCTGCGCGAAGCGGGCGTGCAGCCGATGGCGCTCCTCAGCCTGATGGCGCGGCTCGGCTCCTCCGACCCGGTGGAGCTGCGTTCGGAGCTGGCGGAGCTGATCGACGGTTTCGACATCAACCGCTTCGGCGCCGCGCCGACCAAGTTCGATGTCGAGGATCTCTATCCGCTGACCGCCCGCCACCTGCAGTCGCTGCCGCTGGCGGCGGTGCAAGCCCACGTGGATGCGCTGGGCGTCCCGGCTGAGAAACAGGCGGCGTTCTGGGACATGGCCAAGGAAAACATCACCACGCTCAAGGATCTGGCGGGCTGGTGGGAGCTGTGCCGCGACGGCGCCGAGCCGCTGGTGGCCGATGAGGACAGGGACTTCATTGCCGAGGCGATGGCGCTGCTGCCCGAAGGCCCCTATGACAGCGACAGCTGGGGCAAGTGGACCGCCGCCGTCAAGGACGCGACGGGCCGCAAGGGCAAGGGGCTGTTCATGCCGCTCAGGAAGGCCGTGACCGGCATGGAGCGCGGCCCCGACATGTCCGCGCTGCTGGCGCTGATGGACACCGTCCGCGCCCGCGGCTGAGGCAGCCTGCGGCGGAAAAAGCCGGTCAGAAACAGTTCAGGGGCGGCGCCGAAAGGGCCGCCCTTTTTTCGTGCGGTTCCGTCAAGGGGCGGGACGGCGGCGCTCCCGTCCGCCGGAGCTGCATCGCAGATGCATCCCCTGCGGTTGGGCCGGGCGCCGCGCGGATGCGCGGCGCGGCACCGCGCCTTGGCGCGGTGCCATGCCCAACTGGGCAAAGGGGCAGCTTGCCTGCGCCTGAACAGGCGGGAGAGCGCCGCAGCACCGCAGGAAAACAGCGGACCGCCCGCCGGGAGGCGCTAGCGGATCAGCCGCTGCCGCCTTCGCCAAGCTCCTTGCGCATCTCCGCCGCCGCCTTGGCCATTTCCGGGTTGGAGTGGCTTTCCAGCTCCTCCAGGGTCTTCTGCATCCAGCCCATGACCGAGGGGGACTCGCTGCCGCTGCGGGCAATCGGCGGGAAGGCGCAGCGCAGCAGGTGGCGCGCGGTCACCGGCGGCACCTTCACGTTGGGAAAGTCCGGCTTCCGGGTGCTGCTGATCTCATCGGCGGGCATGGTTTCCCACAGCAGCCGCCCCAGCCGTCCCATCACCTCAATCGCGGTGCCCGGATCATTGATGCCGGGTGACAGCGCCCGCTGCGCCGTCTCCGCCAGCAGGGTGAGGCCAAAGGACGGGTCCTGATCGAAACTGCGCACGTCTCCGATGTCGACCGCCTTCGAGGCCGCCTTGCAGAAGTCGTTGTCTCCGCCCGTGGCCCAGGCCACCGGCTGGCCGCGCAGGATGTATTCGCCGGGCGCGCGTGCCAGGGTGATCTCGGTGCCGGCCTCCTGCGCAAGCTCGTCCAGCTGCGCCATCCCGGCAAAGCGCACAAAGCCGCTGCGGGCGGCCGGGATGACCACCGCACCGGCGGGAACGCCGCCGCTGTCAGAGCATTGGCCGCCCAGGCAGGGCGCGTCGAGCCGCGCGCGCATGCTGTCGCGGGTCCGGGATTCGATCAGCCGCAGCGTATGGTCCATGCTGCCCAGCCCGGACAGGTGATCAATCCAGCGCAGGATCGCGCCGACGATCAGGAACACGACCACGATGGTGATGCCGAACACCACCAGCGCGCCTTCAGGGGTGTAATACCGCGCCCGGAACAGGATCACGCCGCTGAGCGAGAAGATGAACCCGCCCACAAATGTCGCCAGCACCCGGTGGGTCACGGTATCTTCCAGCAGCAGCCGGTAGACCCGCGGCGTCGCCATCGAGGCAGCGGTGCGGTAGGCGCTGACCATGACGTTGAGCGAAAAGGTGGTGACGGCCAGCATGCCCGACGCCAGGATCGTCAGCACCGGCAGCACCGCCTCGCGCCCGAAGTCCTCGCTCAGGCTGTCGGGCAGCAGCGGTTTGGCCAGCGGTGCCAGCAGCAGCGCCAGCAGCGACAGCACGGAAATCAGAACCACCCGGAACCAGAGCTTGCGGGCAATCCGCCTGAGGTGCAAAAGAAACTGCTCAATCATGAGCGGAGCTTATCCTGCGCGCGCCGGTGCTGTCGATCAGATCGTCGAACAGAGCGCGCTCCGTCCGGCTCAGGCGCTGGTGGCGCGGATAGCGGGGCGCCGCCCGGTCATCCAGGAGGGGCGCGTCCCAGCCATCGGTGGTGGCGATGAAATCCAGCACGCCCGCCTCGCCGAACACCTGAAGATAGCCCTGCAGCACCACATCCAGATAGCTCAGCAGAATCGGGTGCTGCTCGGTGGCGCCGTTTTGCTTGTCCGCAGCCACCGCATAGACGGAAATCTCCGGCGATCCCGGCAGCCCGTGCTGCACCTTGCCGGATGCGGGCAGACGTTCATAGGCGAACTCGCGTTCGTCCAGCGCCGCCCAGTCGGCGCCCGGCACCTCGGCAATCAGCCCGCCGATGGTGCTGGCCTCGCAAGGCACTGCCGACAGAAACGCCGCCTCGCGCAGGCCCGTATGCACCCAGGCGCGCCGCCAGCCGCTAAGCCGGGCCGGCTGCGCGCCGCCATAGCCATGCGTCGCCGTGTTCACCAGGCTGCCGTAGCCAAAGAAGTAAGGAGCCGTCATCAGCGCGCCTTTCCGCTGCAATTCCGGTTATTGATGTATGTCAAACCGCTTTTTCCTCCCGTGTGCAATAAGCGATGCACCATAGCTGCGGGAGCGACCCATGCGGATTACCAAAAGGACCAACATTGCGGTGCGGCTGCTGATGTATTGCGCTGCGCATGAAGACCGCCTGGTGACCAAGGCCGAGATTGCCGAATGCTGCAACATCTCGGAAAACCACCTGGCGCAGGTGATCAACCAGCTGAGCCAGCTGGGCTACCTGACGACCCAGCGCGGCCGCAACGGCGGCATGAACCTGGGCCGGCCCGCGGCGGAGATCCGGATCGGTGACGTGTTCCGGGATGTCGAGGGCAACCTGCCGATGGTGGAATGCTTTGCCGATGCGGACAACACCTGCCCGCTGGCGGGGGCCTGCCGCCTGAAGGTGGCGCTGGCCGACGCCGCGCAAGCGTTCTATGCCTCGCTGGATGACATTTCCCTGGAAGCGCTGGTCTGCGACAACCACGATCTGCTGCGCATCCTGCAGCCGGTGTCCTGCGGCTCCCGCTGAACGGCCTGCCGCAGAGCTGATCATTCGCGGGCCCGCAGGATCCGGGCCGGTTTGGCGGCCAGCGGCCGCAGCGCAAAGGCCAGCCCGGCCAGCAGCGTGGTCAGCACCCCGCCGGAAATGACCATCACCGCGTTCGGCCAGATCACCGTGTACCCTGTCTCGAACACATAGGCGTTGATCGCCCAGGCCCCGGCGATGCCTGCCGCCAGCGCCACCAGCCCGGCGGCCGCCCCAAGAAGGGCAGAGCGCAGGGCAAAGCTTGCCAGGATCTGCTTGCGCGGTGCGCCAAGCGTTTTCAGCAGCGCGGCCTCATACCGGCGCGCAGGCTCCCCGGCAGCGGCGGTGCCCAGCAGCACCAGAAACCCGGTCAGCAGCGTCGCTGCGGCGCCATAGGCAGTGGCGGCGGCCAGCTGGCGCAGGATGTCCGACACCCGGTCGATGGCATCCCGCATCCGGATGGCGGTGATATTCGGCATCTCGCGGGCCAGATCGCGCAGGATCGCCGCCTCCGCCTGCTCCTCGGCATAGACGGTGGCAATGAAACTGTGCGGCGCGCCGGCCAGCGCGGCCTCGTTCAGCACCATCACAAACCCCATCCCCGCGGTGGAGAAATCCACGTTGCGGAAGCTGGTGATGGTGCCGGTGATGTCACGTCCCAGGATGTTCAGCGTCAGTGTGTCCCCCAGCTTCAGCCCCAGTTCCTCGGCCTCCTCGGCGGCAAAGCTGATTTGCGGATCACCTGCATAATCGTCGGGCCACCACGCGCCGGCGGTGATCTCGGTGCTGCCGGGCCGGGCCGCGGCATAGGTGATGCCGCGGTCGCCGCGCACCACCCAGTGATCGCCCGCAACTTCTGTCGCAGGCTGGCCGTTGATCCGGGTCAGCACCCCGCGCAGCATCGGCGCGTTTTCCACCCGGGTGACGGAGGGGTCGTTCTCCACCCGCTCCAGGAAGGCAGGCATCTGGCTGCGCTGGATGTCGACGAAGAAATAGGACGGCGCCACATCGGGCAGGTTGCCGGCAATTGCCCGGCGCATGTTGCCGTCGATCTGGCCGATGGCCGCCAGCACGGTCAGGCCCAGCCCCAGCGCCAGCACCGCAGGCACCGCGCCGTCGCGCGCGCTGCCGATGGACGACAGCGCCCACCGCAGGGCAGGGCGCCCGCGGGCGGCCCCGGTGCCGCGGCGCGCCGCAAAACCGATGGCAAGCGCGGCACCCAGCAGCACCAGCAGTGCGCCCATCAGCCCGCCCGCGGTCCAAAGCGTCAGCTGCGCCGAACCGCTGAACCACGCCGCCAGCCCGACCAGCGCCGCCAGCGCCAGCGCGGTCGCCAGCAGATAGCGCGGCGCGGGCAGCCGGGTGCGGCTGGCAAAGGCATCGCGGAACAGCGAGGCCGCGCGGATGCGTTCGGCCCGCGCCAAGGGCCAGAGCGCAAAGATGAAAGCGGTCAGCACGCCATAGACCGCGGCCTCTGCCAGCGCCGAAGGGTAGAGCGAAAACACCGCCGGAAACGGCAGCTGCGCCGCAATCAGCGGCCCCAGCAGCAGCGGCCCCAGCCCCCCCAGCACCAAGCCGATGCCCACACCCACCAGCGTCAGCGCGCCGATCTGCAGAAAGTAGGTGAGGAAAATCGTCTGCCGCTCCGCCCCCAGCGTGCGCAGCGTAGCGATGGTTGCGGTCTTGGTCGCCAGATAGGCCCGCACAGCGGCAGAGACGCCAACCCCGCCCACAGCCAGGCCCGAGAGGCCCACCAGCACCAGGAACCCGCCCAGACGCTCTACAAAGGCGGTGATCCCCGGCGCGCCGTTCCTGGCATCGCGCCAGCGCATTCCGGTGGTCTCAAACAGCCCTTCGGCCTCGGCCTGCACGGCGGCCAGATCACTGCCCGGCGGCAGCTCCATCCGGTATTTGGTGTCAAACAGCGTGCCCGGCTCCAGCAGGCCGGACTCTCCCAGATCCGCTGTCCGCACCATCGTGCGCGGCCCCAGCTCAAAACCGGAGGCCGCGGCATCCGGCTCCAGCGCGATCATTGCCATCAGGCGGAAATCCTGGGTGCCCAGCCGGAAAACATCCCCCGGCTGCAATCCCAGCCGGTCCGCCAGCACCCGGTCCATCACCGCGCCGGGCAGGCCGTCCGCACCGGCCAGCGCAGCATCCAGCGGCATGTCAGGGGCCAGTTTCATCTCTCCCTTCAAGGGATAAAGCCCGTCCACCGCCTTCACCTGGGTCAGCCCGCGCTCCTCGCCCACCGTGGCCATGGAGCGGAATTCGGCAATTTCGGAATGGCGCAGCGCCGTCCGCTCCACCCAGTCCCGCTCATCCTCGTTGGCAAACCGGTAGGTGAAATTCAGCTCCGCATCGCCGCCCAGGATCGTGGCGCCTTCGCGCTCCAGCCCGGTCTCGATCGACGCGCGGACGGAGCCGATGGCGGCGATCACCCCGACCCCCAGCGCCAGGCAGGCGAGGAAAATGCGAAAGCCCTTCAGCCCGCCGCGCAGCTCCCGCAGGGCAAAGCGCCAGGCCAGGCGGAGGGCGGAGCCGCTCATTCGGCCGCCTCGCGCGCGGCGTCTCCGTCGATCCGCCCGTCGCGCAGCCGCACCACCCGGTCGCAGCGCGCCGCCAGCTCCGGCGCATGTGTGACCATCACCAGCGTCGCGCCGTAGCGGTCGCGCAGCCCGAACAGCAGATCCATCACCGCCTGGCCATTGGCCTCGTCCAGGTTGCCGGTCGGCTCATCCGCCAGCAGGATCGCAGGCCGCGGCGCCAGGGCGCGCGCCAGCGCCACCCGCTGCTGCTCGCCGCCCGACATCTGCGCCGGGAAATGGCCGGCCCGGTGGCCCAGCCCCACCGCCTCCAGCTCTGCCTGGGCGCGGGGGAAGGCATCCTTGACGCCCGCCAGCTCCAGCGGCGTCGCCACGTTTTCCAGCGCGGTCATGGTCGGGATCAGGTGAAAGCTCTGGAACACCACCCCCATGTTGTTGCGGCGGAACCGGGCCAGCGCGTCCTCATCCATTGCGGTCAGATCCGCGCCCAGGGCCGTCACCCGGCCGCCGGTGGCCTGCTCCAGCCCGCCCATCAGCATCAGCAGCGACGACTTGCCCGATCCGGACGGCCCTACCAGACCCAGAGTCTCCCCCTGCCGCACGTCCAGCGAGATTCCGTGCAAGATCTCCACCGGGCCGGTATTGCTATTCAGGGTCAAACTCGCATCTAAGAGGTGAAGAACGGGGCTTTTTTGATCGGTCATCGGGCCTGCCTGTTGGGTGCACCTAACGGATATGGAGTGTTTGCCGCCATGCACAAGACATTGGCACTGCTGAGTTTGCTGCTTTTCACCGCCCCCGCCTGGGCGGATCCGCTGCGGATCACCGCCCTGGGCGACAGCCTGGTGCAGGGCTACGGGCTGCCGCAGGGGCAGGGGCTGGTGCCGCAGCTGGAACGCTGGCTGAACGAAAACGGCGCCGAGGTCGTGTTGCAGAATGCGGGCGTTTCCGGGGACACCACGGCCGGCGGGGCAGAGCGGGCCGACTGGACCCTGTCAGACAACCCCGACGGGCTGATCGTGCTCCTGGGCGGCAATGACATGCTGCGCGGGCTTGAGCCGCAGGAGGCGCGCGCCAACCTGACCCGCATCCTGCAGACGGCGGAGGCAAAGGGGATCGAGGTCCTGCTGATCGGCATGAAAGCCCCGCGCAACTACGGGCCGGACTACAAGCAGGCGTTTGACGCGATCTACCCGGAGCTGGCGGCAGAGTTCGGCGCGGTGCTGCACCCGGATGCCTTTGCGGGCATGGCGGCAGAAGCCGGCGGGGATCCTGCGGCGGCGCAGGCCCTCATGCAGGACGACGGCATCCATCCCAACGCCCGCGGCGTGGCGCTGAATGCGGCTGCCATGGGGCCGGCGGCCCTGCAGCTGATCGCCGCGATCGGCAGCTGAAAACAGCCCTGGCCGTCAGGGCTGTTTTGGAAGTTTCAAAGCAGATCGGAAGATCCGGATCAGGAGACCAGCGCGATATCCACTGCGGATTCACGGCCGTCGCGGCCTGCGCGCAGCTCATAGGTCACTTTCTGATTGTCCGCGAGGCCGGTCAGCCCGGAACGCTCAACAGCGGAAATATGGACAAAAATGTCCTTGCCGCCGTCTTCGGGTGCAATAAAGCCATAGCCTTTGGTGGTGTTGAACCATTTGACGGTGCCGGTGGCCATCGTCGATTTCTCCTAAGTCGTCTTCAGTTCCCTGCCCGCTTATGCGGCAGTCCGGCAAGGTTTGCGGATGATCATGACCGCGCCGGGTGAGGCACAGTGATGGCATTCGCGTAACATCGCCGTGACAGAATTGGGTGCGAATCCCCTCTGGTGCAAGAAAAATGCGGTGTAAAACAGGGGTTCGCGG
Organism: Leisingera daeponensis DSM 23529; assembly: GCF_000473145.1. Classification (NCBI taxonomy): domain Bacteria; kingdom Pseudomonadati; phylum Pseudomonadota; class Alphaproteobacteria; order Rhodobacterales; family Roseobacteraceae; genus Leisingera; species Leisingera daeponensis. The sequence goes on from NZ_KI421500.1 coordinate 3,561,367, forward strand.
CAAATTTCCGCAGGCCGGGGCCTAAAGCACCGTCACAACCGTGCCCAGCGGCACCCGCTCGTACAGGTCCATCACATGCTCGTTCAGCATCCGGATACAGCCGTTCGACACCGAGTGGCCGATGGTCTGCGGCTGGTTGGTGCCGTGGATGCGGAAGTAGGTGTCCACCCCGTTCTGGAACAGATAAAGCGCCCGCGCGCCCAGCGGATTGTCCGGCCCGCCGGGCTGGATATACTCATTGTCGACGAATTTCGCATAGGCCCTGGGGTCGCGTTCGATCATCTCGTCGGTGGGGCGCCAGGTGGGCCATTCCTTCTTGCGCTGGATCACTGCCTGGCCGGTGAATTCCAGCCCGGCCTTGCCGACCCCCACGCCATAGCGGATCGCCTTGCGCTTGTCGGTGACGAAATACAGGTAATAGGACCGCGGCAGCACCAGGATCTGGCCCGGGGCGAAATCCTTCCTGATCCGCACTTCCTGCGGGGCCGGGTCAAACACCACCGGGTCTTTTGTGCGGGCCAGGGCAGGCAGCGGCAGCAGAGAGGCTGCGGCGGCTGCGGTGCCCGAGCTCAGAATCTTGCGGCGTGAAATCATGGCCATTTCCCCGTAGTCTGTTGCAGTTCCCCTCATCTTCAGGTTGGAACGGCGGCCGGTCAACGGCTTTCCGAACCCGCGCGGGCAAGTGTTGCATGCAGCGCCGCCCAAGGCGGCAAATCCCGGCGCCGCGCCCCCGGCTGCGGCTATGCGGCGGCGGCTGCCTGCAGCCTTGCGCCGCGGCGCCGGGCGGCTATACCAAGGCCATGCGACTGCTTGAGGAGGCAAACCCATGGGAGCCAAGACCCTGACCTGCCTGGCCTGCGCCCAGCTGAACCGGGTGCCGGAGGACAAGCTGGGCCGCGGCCCGAAATGCGCAACCTGCGGGGCCGCGCTGCTGCCGGGCACGCCGGTGGATGTGGATCCGGCGATCCTGCAAAAAGCCGTGAAAAACGATGATCTGCCGCTGGTGGCGGATTTCTGGGCACCGTGGTGCGGGCCCTGCCGGTCCATGGCGCCAGAATTCGCCAAGGCGGCCAAGACGCTGGGCGTGCAGGCCCGGCTGGTCAAGCTCAACACCCAGGATCACCCGTCCGCAGCCGCCCGCTACCGGATCCGCGGCATTCCCGCCCTGATCGCCTTTGAACGCGGCAAGGAGAAAAAGCGCCAGGCCGGCGCCATGCGGCAGGGCCAGATCGTCAGCTGGCTGCGCGGCTAAGGCGCGCTGCGCAGGCTTCCGGCCGCACCGCGCGCTCAGAACGGCCGCTGCCCCAGACCCTGCGGTTTGTCCGGCCTCTGGCTGGCTTTTGCGCTGCTGCGGCGGTTGCGCCAGGACAGCGAAGCGATCACGGCAAATGCCAGAAGCGCGGCCAGAAGGGGATAAAGCAGGACGGCAATCCAAACCGGCCAGCCGGCCAGGAGGACTGCGGCCAGCATCAGGCCCAAGGCGGCAGCCGCCCCTATGACAGAACTCACCCAGGCCATGCTTGGTCTCCAATACGCCTTGATCGTTGGCAGAAAGGTAGAACAGGAGTACCGCGAAACAACTGTGCTAAAGAGGCGGCTTTCCGCCTCATAAGTGGAAATATCAGCTTTCCGCTATGCCTTTGGTGGTAATACCGGCCTCTGCCGCATCCCGCCGCCGCGCTGCGCTGGCCGGGTCAGGCGGCGGCTGCCTCCCGCCAGCAGTGGCCTGCCCCGCCCGCAGGGCCGGAGGGGAAGCTGCGCCAGGCCAGCAGAACGGTCACCGCAAGGGCCACCACAGTTCCCGCCGCCGGGTACATCAGCAGGCTGAGCCAGAGCGGCAGCCCGAACGCCGCATATCCGAACACTGCAGCGAACAGCCCCGCGATCATTCCAAGGAAAATGCCTGCCCAAGCCATGAAGCCTCCTGTTCCGCTGCGCAGGCCGGGATTGCCCGGTTGCAGCCGCTTGCTTGCGGCACATCCTGCAGGGGAAAGTATTTACGATGAGTTAACATTGCGGAACTTCCCGCGCCTGCACCCGCGAAGCGCGGCCGGCAGGCCCTGACAGCGCCCTATTTCGAGGTCAGCGCCACGCCGTCTTTTGCCTTGGGCATCTTGCCCTTGCCCTGCTGCAGCACATGGGCCAGCTCATGCGCCAGAAACGCGCTGTCCTTGGCAAAAGCGGGCTTCATCACGAAGATATCGTTGCCCACGGTGAAGGCCCGCGCCTTCAGTTCCTTGCAGACATCCTTGGCATTGCCGCCGCTGTGCACCCGCACCTTGCCCAGATTACCGCCGAAATGCGCCTCCAGCCCCTTGCGCAGATCGCTGGGCAGCTTCTTTTCCGTGGTGCCTTCCGGCGCGGTCTTCAGCGTCTTGCGCTTGGCCTTTTTGCCCTTGGCCGCCTCGACCTCTGCCTTCACCTCTTCCGGTTTCAAAGCCATGCGGGATCCTTTCCAACGCTTTAACCAACCCATGGCGCACGGGCGCCTGCCATGATGTTAGCGCAGGGCGGGGCAAAGGAGAAATGGCCAAGAGGTTAGTTATCGACCCTTTTGGGTGCGGCGCACAGCGGCATGGCTTGTGTATTAGAACGTGACGGGGGCGTCTTGCCTTCTTGGGGCGTGAGGCGACAGCCGCACGGCCCGCGCCTGACCTTCCCGTCATACCGGAGGCATGCTTTCAGCATGACGAAGGCGCATCCGCGCCCTCCCAAGGTCAGGCGCGGGCTTTGTTCTGCGTGGAGCTGCATGCCCCTCGGATACATCTCGTTGCAGGCGAGCAATGAGTAGATCTGCTCCTCTCAATCTTCTTTTGACCGAGCTAAAGGAAATTTTCGTGAAAATTCATCACCTAAGCTTTGCAGTAGTTGCGAGCTGCAATGCGGGCGCATCAATTCTGCAACGACATACTGAGTGGAAATAACAAAATCTAGTGATTGCCTCTCATCTAAGGCTTCTTTGCCATATCTAACGTTTACGAAATTCGGTGCGCTCGTGAGAACGCTTTCTACTCTCGGCCAGTCCAACATTTCCAATTCACTCTTTAACGCGATGAGGAAGTCGTCCGGTTTGTGTGAAAGCTTAACTAGCTTTTTTTCATCCCATCCATTCGACGCCAAAACTGCTTTGACCGAAAGCTCTATCGCCAAGAATGCGCTCAACACACATTCACGAGCATCTAAGCCTGTGGAAGCTAATGTACAAGCCGCGACGAAATTTCGCCTGGCCTCCGTAGCCAGCTGATATGCCTGATTGAAATGAGTATTTTTGGATGACGAATGGAGTGTAAGAAAGTTACCGATCCCCGACATGCAATCGAACGCATCCCCGATCTGAAAAATGCAACTTTCATAAAGGTCGTGGTTCGAGTGAATAATTTGAACTTGGAGGTGAGTTAGATCTGTGTGCTTGAAAGGGTCTATTCTAACAGTCCCGAAGATCAGAGGCGGCCTAACTAGATAGCCTACACCTCGGAATGCCACCACCCCTAAACCAAAAGCGCCTATAAAAGCAGGTGCTCCATAAATTTCCCTTAGTATCGCGCCCAATTTTTTGTCAAGAAGGTCTTTCCTTGCAAGGATTGAGCGTCCAAGCGCCTTTCCAAGTCCCAGGCGTTCTCGCGCGAGCGGGATAATTTCCCACTCGCGCTGCCGTAAAGGCAAGCCTTGCTCAGCAAGTTCTTCATCCGATTGTAAGACGGCCAGAAGAAGCTCTTGATCTGAATAAGTCGAGTTTCCCAACTTACCGCACAAACTTCTTGTGCTTCAACCGCTTGGGCTCCAGCGCGTCCGGACCCAGACGGCGCTTCTTGTCTTCTTCGTAGTCCTCGAAGTTGCCCTCGAACCACTCCACATGCGCGTCGCCCTCGAAGGCCAGGATGTGGGTACAGATCCGGTCGAGGAAGAAACGATCATGCGAGATCACCACGGCGCAGCCGGCGAAATCGACCAGCGCGTCTTCCAGCGCCCGCAGGGTTTCCACGTCGAGGTCGTTGGTCGGTTCGTCGAGCAGCAGCACGTTGCCGCCCTCTTTGAGCAGCCGCGCCATGTGCACCCGGTTGCGCTCACCGCCCGACAGCAGCGACAGTTTCTTCTGCTGGTCGCCGCCCTTGAAGTTGAAGGAGGAGCAATAGGCGCGGGAATTGACCTGCGCGTCGCCCAGCTCGATGATCTCGGCACCGCCGGAAATCGCCTCCCACACGGTGTCGTTGTCGTTCAGATCGTCGCGCGACTGGTCGACATAGGACAGTTTCACGGTGTCGCCGTATTCGACAGCCCCTTCGTCGGGCTGCTCCTGGCCGGTCAGCATCCGGAACAGGGTCGATTTACCGGCGCCGTTGGGGCCGATCACGCCGACAATGCCGCCCGGCGGCAGCGAGAAGTTCAGGCCCTCAATGAGCTGCTTGTCGCCATAGTGTTTGGCGAGGCCGTTCACCTCGATCACCTTCGACCCCAGGCGCGGGCCGTTCGGGATCACGATCTGGGCGCGGCCGACCTTCTCGCGCTCGGACTGGCCTGCCATCTCGTTATAGGCCTGGATACGGGCCTTGGATTTCGCCTGACGGGCTTTCTGGCCCTGGCGCATCCACTCCAGCTCGCGTTCCAGCGTCTTCTGCTTGGCCTTGTCCTCGCGGGCTTCCTGCGCCAGGCGTTTCGCCTTCTGCTCCAGCCAGCTGGAGTAGTTGCCCTCGTAGGGAATGCCGCGGCCGCGGTCCAGTTCCAGGATCCAGCCGGTGATGTCATCCAGGAAGTAGCGGTCGTGGGTGACACACAGGATGGTGCCCTTGTAGTCGATCAGATGCTGCTGCAGCCAGGCGATGGTCTCGGCGTCCAGGTGGTTGGTCGGTTCGTCGAGCAGCAGCATGTCGGGCGCTTCCAGCAAGAGCTTGCACAGCGCGACGCGGCGGCGCTCACCGCCCGACAGGTTGGCGGGCATCGCGTCATCCGGCGGGCAGCGCAGCGCCTCCATCGACACGTCCACCTGGCTGTCCAGGTCCCACAGGTTCTGGGCGTCGATCTCGTCCTGCAGCTTGGCCATCTCCTCGGCGGTCTCGTCCGAGTAGTTCATCGCCAGCTCGTTGTAGCGGTCCAGGATGTCCTTCTTAGCCTTGACGCCCAGCATGACGTTCTCGCGCACGGTCAGGCTTTCGTCCAGCTTCGGCTCCTGCGGCAGGTAGCCGACCTTGGCCCCCTCGGCGGCCCAGGCCTCGCCGGTGTAATCCTTGTCGAGGCCCGCCATGATTTTCAGCAGCGTGGACTTACCGGCGCCGTTGACGCCGACCACACCGATCTTCACGCCGGGGAGGAAGGAGAGGTGGATGTTTTCAAAGCATTTCTTGCCACCCGGGTAGGTCTTGGAGACACCCTGCATGTGGTAGACGTACTGGTAGGAGGCCATTTGATTGCTCCGTTAAGGGGGGAATTTGCTGGCGGGAGTGATAGCCGAAGGGGGGACGGGGGGCAATGAGGGATGCGGGGACTGGCCGGGTCAGGCTCCGCACCGGCGCGTTCAGGCCGCCGCGCCACCCCGCCCTTGCCCGACTCACCTCTTCGGGCGCAGACTGGGGGACACCAGAAACCCGAGGGCGCCCCGGATTGCCGTTTGCCGCGCCCAGACCTGAAAATGCCGCCGGAGTGCGGGCCGCGCCGGCCCCGGTATCACACTGGACCGTTCCGGCCCCGCTATGACACTGGCCATTCCGGCCCGATGGCGGCGCAGACCTGAGCCAGAGCGGCCCGGGGCCCTTCACAGCACAGGAGGACCCTACGATGATCGCCTCACGCCTGAAACATCATCTCGAGGCACAGGGCCTGCCGTTCGGCACCGTCCGCCACCCCTATACTGCCACTGCTGCGGAATGCGCGGAATCGGCGCATGTGCCGGGGGATCACCTGGCCAAATCCGTGCTCATCCACATGGAGGAAGGCCCGGTTCTGGCCGTCGTGCCGTCCAACCAGACGGTTGACCTGCACGCGCTGCAAACGATCATGGACCGCCGCCTGGGGCTGGCGCCGGAACATGAGCTGAACCAGGTCTTCGACGACTGCGATCCGGGCGCGGCGCCCTGCGTCGGCGCGGCCTATCATGTGCCCACCGTCATCGACGACAGCCTGACCGGCCTGGACAAGGTCTGGTTCGAGGCCGGTGACCACAAGACGCTGATCGAAATGAAGGGCGACGATTTCGACACCCTGATGAAGGACGCCAAGCACGGTTCCTTCTGCACGGTCCACTGACCCGCTCACGCGCGCGTCAGCGGCCCGCTGATCTGCCCTGCCGGCCGGCTGCCCCGATTCCCCGGGGCGGCGCCTGCCGGTGCGTCAGAAATCGAACAGATCTTCCAGGAAGTTCTTCTTGCTCTTCTTCTTGTACGGCTTGCTGTAGCGCGGATCGTGATGCCCGCCGCGTTCTTCATGGCGCGGCGGCTGCGGCGCGGCCTGCGCGGGCTGGGCGGAGCGTTCGATGATCTTGTCCAGCTCCCCCCGGTCCAGCCACACACCGCGGCACTGGGGGCAATAGTCGATCTCCACCCCAGCGCGGTCGGCCATGACCAAAGTGGTTCCGTCAATCGGGCACTGCATCTGCATCTCCTTCCTCAACTCCTGCCCTTCACGTGGGCAGTGCGGCTGTGCTGCGCAAGGCAACGGCAGCGCAAAAACGCAGAATTTTCGGCTTTCCGCCCGTTTTCGCGCAGCTGACCCATGGTAAGCTGCCCCAAATCATGGAGGCAGCAGATGAGCAGCAAAACCATCCAGGCAGGGGTCCTGGCCCTGATCCTCGCGGCGGCCCCGGCCCATGCCAGGGGCGGTGAGGGCGGTGGAGGCGGCGGCGGGCAAGGCGGCGGCGGCCAGAACAGCGGCCTCAGTTCGCAAACCACGCGGGCGGTTGTTGCCACCCTGACCCGCGGGTTCGACCGCTGCGGTGAGCTGCCGCAAGTCTACAAATTCGACTGCTACCGCCACACCTACAAGCTGGCGGCGCAGAAACTGGACAGCAACCAGTCCTATGCCGAAGCGGCCAAGGCGCTGGTGCAGGTCGAAGAAACCCTGACGCAGGCCGTGAAACAGAACCTCGACCCGGCGCAGTCGCCGGTGCGCAAGGGGCTGAACTATTACCGGGCGGTCAAGCCGGCCGCGGTGCCGCAGGTCAAACGGCAGGCGGAACGGGCGATGCAGCAGGCGGAAACGGTCCTGCTGCGCTCACCCGCGGACAAACAGGTTCACTATGCCCGCATCGCCGAGGCGGTGAATTCCAACAAGGTGCTGCTGCGCTCCGCGATGCTGCCGGGCGCCGCGGTGCGGCTGGCCTGGCACCTCCTGAAAAGGGCGGTGCCGGCCTGATCCTGCGCCGCCGCCGCCTCAGCGCACCACATGCACCGCGCAGGCCGCGTGGCGCACCACATGGCCCGACGTCGACCCCCAGAGAAAGTCCTGCATCGACGGGCGGTGCGAGGCGAGGATGATCAGGTCCGGCTTGTGCTGCTCGGCCCAGTCCAGGATGGTGCGGCCGGAATGGCCCTCGACCAGCACGCCCTCGGCGTTGGGCAGGGTCTGCGCCAGCCCGTCCAGCTCCGCCTGCAGCGCCTGCCGGGTGTCTTCCATGAAATCCGCGGGCACGTAGGAGATCGCATAGGCCGGGACCTGTTCGATCACATGCAGCAGCGTCACCTTGGCCCCAGGCGCCGAAAGCAGCCGTGCCACTTTCAGCGGCCCGGTGATATCGCGCTCCGGATCAAAGGAAATCGGCACCAGAACGTTATGATACATAGGTCGCCTCCATTGCTTGAAACCTGAGTCAGAGTAGCGAGGCCCGCAGCGCCCTGCCTTGACCCGCGTCAAGGCAGCGGCCGGCCCGCGGGGCGGGGCAGGGGGTCACGAGCCAAAGACCTCCGCCACGTCGTACATCACCGGCTCAAAGCTGCGGCACAGCTCATTGATCTTGCGGTTGCGCTCACGCATTTCCGCGGTGCGCAGCATCGCCATGAAATCCTCCCGGCGGCGCCACTGCGAATAGTTGGCGATGCGGGTCTGGGCGTCATTCACGTGCAGACCGGCCGAAATGAAGCCGGGCTGCTTGGAGATGAACTCGCGATAGGCATCCTCCAGCGCCTCCAGCAGGTCCTGGCAGGTCCCGGGCGTCATCTCGAAGGTGGTGATAACGGTCTGGATATCAGCGGTTTTTGCTATTTTGGGCATTGGCTCCTCCGTTGACTGCCCCCAGCCTACGCCTGTTCGCGGCGAAAGCGCACGGGTTTTTTTCGCGCACATCCATAGGGGTCTTTCAGGCTGGTTAATACAATCTTAACCGTAAGGGGGAACCCTTTGCACACGCCAACCTGAGGCTCCGGGATGAAACCTGCCCTTGCTGCTGCTCTTGCCCTGGCGCTGGCCCAGCCGGCGGCGGGCGGGGCGTGGCTGGAACAGCCGGGGCAGGGCTTTGCATCGGCCAGCGCCGCCTGGCGGCACAGCGGCCGCACCGCCGCGTATGAGCTGGGGTATTACGGCGCCTACGGGGTCACGCCCAAGCTGACCCTGGGGGTCGATTTGAACCGGAACGCGGATGTGTCGGGCCACGCGCTGTTCTTTGCCCGGCTCCCCTTGCATACCGGGCAGCGTGCCCGGCTGGCGGTGGAGACCGCGGCGGGCGGCAATCATGACCGGGGCATGTGGCAGCTGATGCAGAGAACCACCCTGTCCTACGGGCGCGGCATCGAGACCGGCCGCGGGTCCGGCTGGCTGGCCATCGATGCCGCTTACGAGCTGCGCAACAGCGGTCTGGACGCGATCTGGAAGCTGGACGCCACCCTCGGGCTGAACCGTCCCGGCAAGGCCGCGCCGATGCTGCAGGCCGAGCTGTCCAAGCCGGAGGGCGGGCAGCTCACCTATGCGCTGACCTCCTCGCTGCGCTACCCGCTGAAGCAAAAGCGGGAGCTGATTGTGGGCTTGGAATACCGCCAGGCAGGCCAGCGCAGCCTTGGCCTGAAACTGGGCCTGTGGCAGAAGTTCTGAACCCTGCGCCAAACTCAGGAGGTGCCCATGCCCGCGCCCGTCCGCCCCACCGATGACGACGCCCGCCAGCTGGCGCAAAGCCTGATGGCTGAGGCCCGCTTCGCAGCGCTTGGCGTGCTGCTGGAGGAGGGCACCCCGCTGGTCACCCGGGTGGCGTTCGGCCTGGACCCGCAGGGCGGCCCGGTCAGCCTGGTCTCGGACCTGGCCCAGCACACCCGGGCGCTGCGCAGGACCCCCGCCTGCTCGCTGCTGGTGGGGGAGCCGGGCGGCAAGGGCGATGCGCTCAGCCATCCCCGCCTCAGCCTGATCTGCCGGGCGGAGTTCCTCAGCCGCCAAAGCCCGGACCACGGCCCGCTGGCCGCGCATTACCTGCGCCGCCAGCCCAAGGCGAAGCTGTACCTGCAGCTTGCCGACTTCGCCTTTGTCCGGTTCCGGGTGACGGCGGCCTATCTGAATGGCGGTTTCGGCAAAGCCTTCCATCTTGACGCCGCCGATCTGCAGCCGCCGCCCCGGCCCTAGGCGTCCATCCTCAGCAGCACCTGAACCTCGCCCTTCAGCGCCTCCTGCCAGCGCAGGCGGATTTCGTCGTTATTGGCGCCCTGCTGGGTATCGCAGTAGGGCATGCTGTAGCGGGTGCTGTTGCCGCCGGTGCGCACCGGCCCCTGCGGCACCACGCTGTCGACATAGCGCGCGTAGCCCTGAAACGGCAGCTGCCCGTTGGCCCTGACCGCCCAGGACGACGACGCCGAGGTCTGATTGTGCCGGATCCGCAAGGGGTTGGCGGTATGGGTGGTGACGTTGTGGTACATGTTGCCCTCGAACACCACATCGTTGGCGCGGGAGAAATCCAGGTCCGAAAAACTGGTATCCACCCGCTCCGCCCGGTCGATGCTGCCGTTGAGCGAGCGGAATTTGTTGCCGGTCACCGACAGCCCGTTCAGGTAATGGCCGCTGCCGTAGGGCTTGATCACGATATAGCTGAACCAGGGCGCCACGTCGCCGGACAGGAACACATTCGCAGTCACCGACAGCGCGCTGAAGGAGAAACCGGTGGTGAAATCCGGCGACGGGTCGCGCTCGTTGGTCCATTCGATAAAGCAGTTGTCGATGTAATTGTCCGACACCGTGGTGGTGCAATTGTTGGCCGCCAGCACCAGCCCGGCGGAGCGGACCCCGTTCGCCACGCTGTCACCCTGAAAGAAATGATTGCCCGTTACCGTGTTGTTGGCGCCTGCCAGCAGGGCGAAATGGCGGAACTTGGTGGCGCGGTTGCTGCGCAGCTTGGCGTCATTGGCGTTCACGTTCAGGCCGATGCTGATGCGGTCCTCCACATCCAGCGGGTCTTCTGCCGAGAGGAACTGGCAGTTGTCGACCAGAATCCCCTGGCAGCCGGTCCCGGTCGAGGTGATGCCGCGGTCCTTGGGCCGCGAGAAAAAGCAGCCGTCCAGCGAGAACACCGACCCCGAGGGCGCCAGCCGCAGGGCGCTGCAGCGGGCATTGCACTGGAACTCGATGCCTTCCATGCCGAACTTGCTGAGCGCGCTGAAGCCGGCGAAATCCACCAGGTACTTGAAGTCGCGGAAGGTGAAGGTCTGGGTGCCCGCCGCGTCATAGAGCGGCGCGGTCAGCGTCAGCTCGCCGGCGCCGGTGTTCTTGGACTGCACGTAGATCTCGCGGCCGACCCCGGCGCCCTCCACCAGGGAGCCGACCCTGATATTGGCGATGTTGGCAACATTGGTCAGCTTGGTGGACCGCGAGGGGCTGTAGGTCGCCTGCGAGGTGACGGTATCGGTGTCCCAGGCGGCGCTGCTGGCGGCTTCGAGCTGGCCGTTGCGGATGATCCGGCGGGTGGCATAGGAGGTCTTGTTCGGCACCGCCGCCTGCATGTCCAGCGGTGCGGTCACGGTGATCTTGCGGCCCTTCAGGTCCAGCGATTCATGGTCCACGTTGTTCAGCAGGGCCTGAAACGCCTTCTTGAAACCCAGCTCCTCGTCGCCGAAGGCCGCCGCGTAAGAGGGAAAATCGAAGTTCTTCGTCAGCAGCAGCATCTGGCTGGCGGGCATCGACACGGTGCCTTCAAACACCGCTTCGTGGCTCAGCGACACGGTGCTGGCGAGGTGGAAGTCCCCCGCGGGGACCAGGATGCGGCGCCCGGCGGCGGCGGCATCGGCGGCCTCGAACGCGGCGGTGCAATCGGTGCTGCCGTCGCCCACCGCGCCGTAGTCGGTCACGTCCACAACGCTCAGCATTTTACGCAGGAAGGCGCTGGTGATGTCGGTGATCTCGATATCGTCGATCCGCACGACACCGCCGTTGGCGCCAGTGAGGTCCAGCCCGAAATGGCCATAGGCGGCGGTGCGGCCCCAGGGCATATCCACGCCGGGGCGGTCGCCGCTGCCGACGATGCCGGTGACCTCAAGCACCCTGCCGTATTGGCTGAGCGCATATTGCATCCCGGATTCGGACACGCCGCTGATGTGGCTGCCGCCCGCCGCCGCCGCCCAGCCGGCCACGCGGACCGCGGGCAGCGCGCCGCTGACGGCCTTGATTCGCACCTTGATCTGCAGATAGCAGCCCGGCTCCAGCGGCGTCTGGCCCATGAAGCGCAGCTTCTGGATGTTTTCGGTCTTCTGGATCTCCAGGCAGCCGCCGAAATCCGCATCCGCCGCCACAAAGACCGCGTTGGCGGCGCCGTCATAGGTGTCCGACCCGGGGGTGCCGTTGCCGCTGGACCAGACATTGAGACCTTCCGCAAAGGCGGGGGGCATCAGCTGCAGACCGTCGGTGATTGCCTTGTTCATGGAAGTACCCTTTCCTGCTGCGCATCTCGCGTTCGGGGAAAAGGAAGTACAGGAGCGGCGTTAAAACCTGCCAAGCGGTGCGTACGCTGCCCTGCGGTCAGGCGCTCTTGCCCGGCCTTTGCAGGAGGTTTAACGCGTTGATTTTACATCCGCTTTACTGATTAACCATTTGGTAATCCAGAGGATGCACGGCGCGGTTTTGGCCGGTGGCCATCAGACGCTGCCTCTGGCCGCCGGCCGCCTTGCGCAGATCCGGGTAACGCGCCCCGGCCGGGCGCCGGACCATCGGGAGGCCCTGGCGCGCCAACCTGGCGGCCCGTTCCGGAGGGGGGCGGTCATACGCCGGACGTTCGGGGAGGCGTCAGTGAACGCCGTCTCAGCATCATTGTTCAGGAAGGCCTCAAACTGAGAGCCGGTCACGGCTGCGACCGGCTCTCTCACTGGGCTTGGGCCCGGAAGGCAGAAGAAAAACACTTACCCCCGCAAACAGAACACTGCGCATCTGCCAGACCCGGACCGTTTCTTAATGTTAGGACAAGGTGACGCCGCGTCAAAACATTTTTTTCGATTTGGTAATTTTATTGCGCACAGGACGGCCGCGGGCGGCTGTGCGCGACAGGGCCGAAACCGAAAAAGGGCGCGGAAAACCGCGCCCTAAAGGATTGTTGTTTAATGCAGATCAGGCCAGCTCGCCCGCCAGCGCCTTTTCGATCAGGGCGATGGTCTCCTCGACCCCGTAAAGCGCGATGAAACCGCCGAAGCGGGGGCCCTGGGAGGCGCCCAGCAGCACCTCGTAGATCGCCGAGAACCAGGCGCGCAGCGGCTCGAATCCGTGGATTTTGCCGATGGCAAAGACCACGGACTGCAGGAATTCCTCATCCGCGAAGTTCGCCTCGGGCAGCGGGTCGGTGCTGCCTGCGATCTCGTTCTTTTTCGCAATCGCGGCCAGCGCGGCTTCGGGAGATTTCAGCGCATCCGCCAGATCCTGCAGCGCTGCGCGCTCCTGATCGGTGGGCAGGCGGAACTGCTTGGCCGGCTTCACGAAGTCGTTGAAGTAGCGCACCGCAAAGCCCGCCGCCTGGTCCATGCCCGGATGGGTGTCGGGGGTGGCGTTCGGGGCGTATTTGTTGATGAAGCCCCACATGGTGGCCTTGTCCTCGGCGCTGGAAGCGGAGGCGAGGTTCAACAGCATCGAGAACGGCACCACCATATCCGACTGCGGCACCTCGCCGCCGTGAATGTGCCAGACCGGGTTATTGAGCTGCGCTTTCAGGTCCTGCCCGTGGTAGGCGCGCAGCTGCTGGTGGTATTCGTCCACCGCCTTGGGGATCACGTCGAAATGCATCCGCTTGGCGGTCTTGGGCTTCTGGTACATGAAATACGCCAGGCTCTCGGTCGAGGCGTAGGTCAGCCATTCGTCGATCGAGACGCCGTTGCCGGAGGATTTGGAGATCTTCTGGCCGTTTTCATCAAGGAACAGCTCATAGGTGAAATGCTCCGGCGCGGGCACGCCCAGCACCCGGCAGATGCCGTCATAGATCGGCGTATTGGTGGAGTGGTCCTTGCCGTACATCTCGAAATCGACTTCCAGCGCGGCCCAGCGGGCGCCGAAATCGGGCTTCCACTGCAGCTTCACGTTGCCGCCGGTGACCGGCAGGGTCCATTCCTTGCCGTCCTCGTCGTCGAAGGTGACGGTGTAGGTCTCGGTGCAGACCTTCTTCATCGGCACATAGAGAACGCGGCCGGTTTCCGGGTGGATCGGCAGGAAGATCGAATAGGTCTGGCGGCGCTCCTCGCGCAGGGACTTCAGCATGATCTCCATGATGTCGTCGTATTTCTCGACGGCGCGCTTCAGGATCTCGTCGAACTGGCCGGAGCGGTAGAATTCGGTGGCCGAGTAGAATTCATACTCGAACCCGAAGGTGTCCAGGAACCGGCGCAGCATGGCGTTGTTGTGGTGGCCAAAGCTTTCGTGCGTGCCGAACGGGTCCGGCACCGAGGTGAGCGGCTTTTGCAGATGCTCGGCCAGCGCCTCCTGGTTGGGGACGTTGCCCGGCACCTTGCGCATCCCGTCGAGGTCGTCCGAGAAGCAGATCAGCCGGGTCGGGATGTCCGAAATGGTCTCGAACGCCTTCTTGATCATGGTGGTGCGGGCGACCTCGCCGAAGGTGCCGATGTGCGGCAGGCCGGAGGGGCCATAGCCGGTCTCGAAGAGGACATAGCCCTTCTTGGGCGCGCCCTTGGCATAACGTTTGAGAACCCGGCGGGCTTCTTCAAACGGCCAGGCTTTGCTCTTCAGAGCTTCTTCGCGCACATCAGACATCATGTTCTCCATCGGCGGCGGTTGCGTCAGTTCTTCGGGGTGCCGCATGATCTGCCCGGATACCCTCTGTATCCGGCCCTTCCCTCTATTGTGCCGATGCAGCATGAGTCAATAATGCCGGCCCCGCCACAGCCGGGATTTGCGGCGTTGCGCCGCGCAAAATCCGGCGCTTGGGCGCAGGCTGTTATTGAACCTGCCCGCGGGCGTACCTATCCTGTCGGAGTGAATACTGCGCAAATAAGGATTTCGTCCATGAGTGAGCAAACCCCGCATCCGATGACCCCGCAGGACTGCCTTGTGGCCCTGATGGTGGCGGTCTCGGCCTCGGACGAAAACATCCGCACCGCGGAGCTGGTCAAGATCCAGTCGGCGGTCAACATGCTGCCGGTCTTTGCCGATTACGACATCGACCGGGTGAGCCGGGTGTCGCGCACCGTCTTTGACCTGTTCGAGCAGGAGGACGGGCTGGAGGCGCTGTTCGGCCTGATCCGCGATGACCTGCCGGAGCGGCTGTTCGAGACCGGCTATGCGCTGGCCTGCGATGTTGCCGCCGCCGATGGCATCCTGGGCGAGACCGAGCTCGAGTTTCTGGCCGAGGTCCGCTACGAGCTGAACATCGACCGGCTGCACGCCGCCGCGATCGAACGCGGCGCCCGTGCCCGGCATATGGTCTGACCGCCCTCTGAGGCTGTGAACAGAACCGCATTGCCCGGGGCAGGGACCCCGGGCATTGGCCGGCATCAGCTGTAGGCGCCGGCTGAGTAGGTCAGCTCATAGCTGTGGCTGTACAGCTCGAAAATGATCCCGAACGGGTCTTCGACGTAGACCATGCGGTAGGGCTTCTCGCCGGGGAAATACTCCCGCACCGGCATCCGCTGCTTGCCGCCGGCCGCGACGATCTTTTCCAGCAGCCCTTCGACGTCGGGGTCCTGCACGGCGAAATGGAAGGTGCCGTGCTTGCGGTACTGGAAGTTGTCCTGCGGCGCTTCGTTGCCGTCAAATTCGAACAGCTCGATGCCGATGCCATCCGCGGTGGACAGATGCGCAATGCGCAGGCGGGTCCAGCCTGGGCCGAACACATCGGTGCACATCTGCCCGATGGCGCTGTCGTCCTCGGTCACTTCGCTGGGCTGCATCAGCACGTAAAACCCCATGACGTCCGCGTAAAACTTCACGGCCGCTTCAAGGTCCGGCACCGACAGGCCGATGTGCGAGAAGGTTCTGGGCGTGGTGGTCATTTCTGGTCTCCTCATGCTTGGGATGGCAGAAAGGTAGACACGCACCCCTCTCCTGTGAAATTATCATTTCAAATTGAAATGATAACATAGCGGAATGATCCGTGCTGAACGCCACCTGGCTTGAAACCTTCACAACGCTGGCTGAGACCGGCCATTTCACCCGCGCGGCGCAGCGGCTGAACATGACCCAGCCGGGCGTCTCGCAGCACCTGCGCAAGCTGGAGGCGCAGCTTGGGCAGGTGCTGATCGCGCAGGACGGCAAGAGTTTCTCGCTGACCCCGGCGGGGGAGGCGGTGCGGGCGCTGGGACAGGCCCGGCGCGATGAGGAACGGCGCTTGCGAGAGGCCATCGCCACCGACAGCCCCGACGCCGGAGAGGTGCGGATCGCCTGTTCCGGCAGCTTTGCAACGCTGCTGTACCCGCGCATTCTGGAACTGCTGGAGGCCGCGCCGCACCTCACCGCGCATCTGGAAGCGGCGCCGCAAGCGGCGATAAAGCGCGGTCTTTTGGAAGGGGCGTTCGACCTGGGCATTCTGGACCACGACCCCGGCCACCCCCGGCTGGAGGCGGAGCATCTGGGGGAGGAGGAACTGTGCCTTGTGCTGCCAAGCTGTGATGCGGCTGCGGAGGTCACGTTCGAGGCTCTGGAGGCACGCGGCCTGGTCGCCCATCCCGATGGCTTTGCCCATGCGGACGAACTGCTGTCCCTGAACTTTCCGGAGGCCTATCAGGGCGCCGACCGCCTGCGCGTGCGGACCTATGTCAACCAGATCGGCCAGATCCTGGACCCGGTCGCGCGCGGCATCGGCTATACGCTGCTGCCGCGCAGCGGGGTTGAGGCCTATGCGCAGCGGGGCCTGCTGGCGGTGATCCCGCTTCCCAGGCCGCGCCGTCATGGGCTTTGGCTTACCAGCCGCAAGGGCCGCCCGCTGAGCGCGCGGCTGAAGCGGATGCAGCGGCTGGCGCAGGAGGTGGCGGCGGAGCTGGGGTAGCCATGCCTGGGCTGGTCAGGTCCCGGCCTGCGCCGCCCTGAGCCGGGCCAGAGACTGCTTTTGCTGGCCGTCTGCGTCGAAATTTCCGGGGTCGAGCCAGGCCTTGAAAGCCGCCTCCAGCTGCGGCCACTCGCCATCCAGAACCGAATACCAGGCGGTGTCGCGGTTGCGGCCCTTGTAGACGATGGCCTGGCGGAACAGCCCCTCATAGGTGAAGCCAAGCCGCTCCGCCGCGCGCCGGGAGGGGGCGTTCAGCGCGTCGCATTTCCATTCATAGCGGCGGTAGCCCAGGTCGTTGAACACCCGCGCCATCATCAGATACATCGCCTCGGTCGCCGCCCGTGTCCGCTGAAGCGGCGGGGCAAGGGTGATGCCGCCCACCTCGATGACGCCGTGTTCCGGCTGAAGGCGCATATAACTGGCGATGCCCTCAGCCTTGCCGCTGGTGCCGTTGATGACCGCGAAATAGGGCTGCGCATCCACTGCGCTGGCGGCCTCGACCCAAGTGTGCAGCGCCTCGGGGGCGGCAAAGGGGCCATAGGGCACGTAGGTCCAGACCGCATCGGTGCGGTCCTGCCGGAACGCCGCGAACAGATCCGCGCCGTGTCGGTCTGCCTGCAGCGGCTCAACCCGGCAGTACTGCCCCTCCATGCCGGTGTGTCCGGGCGCGCGGGCACCGGTCCAGTGCGGCAGCGGCGCGCCGATGGGCTGGCCGTGTTCGTTGAAGAAATCCGTCATCAGGGCGTCCTTTGCAAAGCTCTGCCGCGGTGCCCGCGCACCGCCGCCTTGCCAGGATCTGCCATGACGCTGGTCTGGGCGGAACGTCCAGTAGCGGATAATTTTCCCAGACCAGTCCCGGCTGTCAGCTGCCGTAAACGGCGCTCCAGCGCTCGATCAGCTGCTGCTGCAGCTGCTTGGCGCGCCGGTTCCAGCCGCGGGCGCCCTGGGGGCTTTCGCGCTCGGCGCGGGGGATGCGGGCGCGGGTTTTCAGATCCGCGGTGAAGATGGTGAAGGCCAGTTCGGTGCCGTCGGCCGCGGTCATGAAACCGCCGAGGCCCGAGACAAAATTCAGCGTGCCGGTCTTGGCAGCGACCTTGATCGGGTGGTTCTTCAGCGGGCGGCCGTTGGCATCGCGCAACTGGAAGGATTTCAGAAGCGGTTTCAAATGGCCGCCCTTGTAAGCCGCCACCAGCGCGCCCGTGAGGTCTGCCGGGGTCATGCGGGACTCTTCGCCGAGGCCGGAATGATCCACCAGCCGGGTGCCGGACATGCCGTATTTGCCGGCGGCCCAGCGGTTCATCTCCGCGGCGGAGGCCTTGAGCGAAGCCGGCCGCCCGCTGCGCGCGGCGCTGGCGGCTATGCCGATCATCTCGGCCATCAGGTTGTTGGAGAATTTCAGCATCGCCTTCAGCATCACGTCCATCGGCGGGCTGTGATGCTGCGCCAGCAGCTGTGCCTGGGGCAGCGATCTGGCGGCTTCCGCCCGGGGCAGGGCGATGCCGTTGGACCGCGCCAGGGTGCGGAACACGTCGCCCGCATAGGCGCCCGGATTGCGCACCGGCAGCCAGCGCGAGCCGCCCTTGCCCAGGGCCTTGCTGGCCACGGTCCAGTGGTCGGTGCCGGATTTTCCGGCATAGGTGTAGACCGGCACCGCGCGGGAGGCGATCGCCATTTGCGAGGTGGCAACCTCGGGGCGGTATTTCTCGGTGCGGGCATCCATGGTGACGGCCCAGCCGCTGGCGGCGCGCTTCCACTCGAAATGGACCCGGTTGAAGTTCAGCGCAATGCCGGAGACCGCGGGCGAATAAGCCACGTGATCGGGCTGCTCCGGGTCGATGGCGGAGACCTGCGGCAGGGCACCGTCCCAGACCAGGAACCTGCCCCGCACCTCGCGCACGCCGGCGGTTTTCAGCGCCTTGGCCAGCAGCGCCAGATGGTCGGTGTTCAGCATCGGATCGCCGCCGCCCGCCAGGATCAGATCGCCGCCCACCACGCCGCCGGCAACGCCGCCGGTGGCCAGAAGGCGGGTGTCGAACCGGTGGTCCGCCCCCAGCACATCCAGCGCGTAAAGCGCGGTCAGCGCCTTGGCGACGCTGGCTGGCGGCAGGGCCTCGCCGCTGCCGGAGGCTTCCAGCAGCTTGCCGGTTTTCACATCCGCCACTGCGCAGACCGCATGGCCCGGCAGGTTGGCCCGCGACAGCAGCGCCTTCAGACCGTCGGCGCCGGCCGCCAGAGAGCTGACCTTGCGCGCAACAGGGCGCAGCGAGACGGCAGGCGCATTGGCCAGGGCAGAGGAGCCCGCCACTGCGGCAAGCCCGGAAAGAAGGAACGTCCGGCGTGAAGTCATCGTGTTCATTTTTATGGTGCGGACCCGCTCTTCTTCAATCCCCGATCCCCGCCGCAGCGCCGCAAGGTCCGGGGTTTTGCCCCATCAAAAGTCCTGCTACCGCTGGCAGCCATGTTACAGGCAGTCATCCTCATGTTTGCGGCCATGTCAATGATCCCGGCGGGCGATCTGTGCGGGAAGCTGCTGACCGGCAGCGGGCTGGCGACGCCGGCATTTGTGGCCTGGTCGCGGTTTTCGATCGGCGCCGCGCTGATCCTGCCCTTCGTGCCGCGCCGGGCGTTCACGCTGCTGGGCGACTGGCGGCTGTGGCTGCGGGCGGGGCTGCTGACCGGCGGCATCTTCTCGATCCAGATGGCGCTGGTGACAGAGCCGATGGCCAATGTCTTTGCCGCCTTCTTCATCGGCCCGGTGATCAGCTATGTGCTGTCGGTGCTGCTGCTGCGGGAGCAGGCGACAGTGCTGCGCAGCCTGTTGATGGCACTGGGATTTCTGGGCGTTCTGATGGTGGTGCGGCCGGGGTTTGGCGGCTCGATCAACCTTTTGTGGGCGGTGCTGGCGGGCTGTTTCTACGGCGGGTTCCTGACCAGCTCGCGCTGGCTGGCGGGGGTGGGCTCGCCGCTGGAGCTGAGCCTGACGCAATTGCTGCTGTCGGCGCTGCTGATGCTGCCCTTGGGCCTTGCCAGCCTGCCGGAGTTCTCGGCCCCGACTGCGGCGCTGACGGTGGGGAGCGCCGCGTTTTCGATGGTCGGCAACCTTCTGCTGCTGTTTGCCTACGGGCGGGTGCAGGCGGTCAAGCTGGCGCCGATGGTCTATTTCCAGCTGGTGGCGGCTGTGGGGCTGGGCTGGGCGGTGTTCCGCCAGCTGCCGGATGCCTGGACCTGGGCCGGGCTGGCGGTGGTGCTGAGCGCCGGTCTGGCCTCAGCCCTGCTGCGCCGCTGACCATTCGCCGCGGGCGCGCAAGGCGGTCGAGCTGACATCCACCATCGGCAGGTTGACGAAACACCAGGCCGGGCTGTCCGCCCGCGCCAGAAGCTGGCTTTCGCTGCCTTTCAGCATCGCGTGGCGGTAGATCCGGGCCGCGGGCGAAAACCGGGCCGATATCCGGTCCCCCGGCCGCGCCAGCACCCCCACGGGGACCGTGTCCAGGATCTGCTGCCAGTCCTTCCAGCGGTGGAAATGGGTGAGATTGTCGGCCCCCATCAGCCAGACGAAGCGCACGCCGGGATGGCGGCGGCGCAGGTGGCGCAGGGTCTGGGCGGTGTAGCGGGTGCCGAGGTCCGCCTCGATGCCGCTGACATGGATGCGCGGGTGCTGGATGAGGCCGCGGCTGGCGCTGATCCGCCGCTCCAGCGGGGCGGGCTGGCGCGCCTTCAGCGGGTTGCCTGGGGAGACCAGCCAGAACAGGTGGTCCAGCCCGAAGCGCTTGAGCGCGGCATGGGAAATCGCCGCGTGGCCCCGGTGCGGCGGGTCAAAGGACCCGCCCAGCAGCCCGACGCTTTGGCCCGGGCGGATATGCGGCAGCTTGCAAACCATGAGGAGCTTGATGCGCATAATTTCGCGGGGAGTTCAATTGCCGGATGTGCGCAGGGGCCTGCGGCGGGTGGAGGATCGTAAGAAACCGGCCAGCGGAGTTGGAGTTTATCGCCCTAAGGGAGTGGAGCCGGGGCTGGACGGGCGCACGCGGCGGCCCGGGTGGGGTGCGCCGCCTGCGTGCGTGAGGCGGCAGCGAGCACGCCAGAGGTATATTGCCTACTGCTGGGCCAATCCTGTGGCACGCAAGCGGTCTGCCAAGCCGACGGATTGGGCGATTCCGCCCACCAGTTATTTTGGCAGCCGTGGAATGGCCGTCCGATTACCCACCCTACGAAAACTTCTTCTGCGATTTCCCCCTGTACGCCCGCGTCCCGGCTTTGCCCGCCGTTGACCGCCCCCGCGACTTGACGGCGGCCTCGGACGCCGCCTCCACCGCCGATTGCCGCGCCAGCGGGTCGTCGGAGATGGCGAGGTCCACTGCCTCCAGCCGCTTGATCTCGTCGCGCAGGCGGGCGGCTTCCTCGAACTCCAGGTTCTCCGCCGCCTTGCGCATATCGTCGCGCAGGCCGTTCAGATGCGCCTCCAGGTTGGCGCCGTGCATCGGCTTCCCGATCTGGGCGGTGACGCGGTTCATGTCGACGTCGCCCTCGTAGAGACCGGCCAGAACGTCCTCGACATTTTTCTTGACGGTCTCCGGCGTGATGCCGTGTTCGAGGTTGTAGGCGATCTGCTTTTCGCGGCGGCGGTTGGTTTCATCCAGGGCGCGCTCCATCGAGCCGGTGATCTTGTCGGCATACATGATGACGCGGCCGTCGGCGTTGCGGGCGGCGCGGCCGATGGTCTGGATGAGGGAGGTCTCGGAGCGCAGGAAGCCCTCCTTGTCCGCGTCCAGAATGGCGACCAGGCCGCATTCGGGAATATCCAGCCCCTCGCGCAGGAGGTTGATGCCAATGAGCACGTCAAACGCGCCGAGGCGCAGGTCGCGCAGGATCTCGATCCGTTCCAGCGTGTCGATGTCGGAGTGCATGTAGCGGACCTTGATGCCCTGTTCGTGCAGGTATTCGGTCAGGTCCTCGGCCATGCGTTTGGTGAGCGTGGTGACAAGGGTGCGGAAGCCGTCGGCGGTGACCTTGCGCACCTCGTCCAGCAGGTCGTCCACCTGCATCGAGACGGGGCGGATTTCGACCTCCGGGTCCAGGAGGCCGGTGGGGCGGATCACCTGTTCGGTGAAGACGCCGCCCGCCTGTTCCAGCTCCCACGCGGCCGGGGTGGCGGAGACGAAGACGGATTGCGGGCGCATGGCGTCCCATTCCTCGAACTTCAGCGGGCGGTTGTCCATGCACGACGGCAGGCGGAAGCCGTGTTCGGCCAGGGTGAACTTGCGCCGGTGGTCGCCGCGGTACATGCCGCCGATCTGCGGGACGGAAACGTGGGATTCATCGGCAAAGACGATGGCGTTGTCGGGGATGAATTCAAACAGGGTCGGGGGCGGCTCACCCGGGGCGCGGCCCGTGAGGTAGCGGGAGTAGTTTTCGATGCCGTTGCAGTGGCCGGTGGCCTCCAGCATTTCGATGTCGAAGTTGGTGCGCTGTTCCAGCCGCTGGGCCTCCAGCAGCTTGCCTTCGCCCACCAGCTGGTCGAGGCGCATCTTCAGCTCCTGCTTGATCGAGATCACAGCCTGGTTCAGCGTCGGCTTCGGGGTCACATAGTGGGAGTTCGCATAGACGCGGATCTGGTCGAAGCTGCCGGTTTTTTCGCCGGTCAGCGGGTCGAATTCGGTGATCTGCTCCAGCTCCTCGCCGAAGAAGGAGAGCTTCCAGGCGCGGTCCTCGAGGTGGGCGGGGAAGATTTCCAGCGTGTCGCCGCGGACCCGGAAGGAGCCGCGCTGGAAGGCCTGGTCATTGCGTTTGTACTGCTGGGCAACCAGGTCGGCCATGATCTGGCGCTGGTCGTACATCTCGCCCGCTTTCAGGTCCTGGGTCATGGCGGAGTAGGTTTCGACCGAGCCGATGCCGTAGATGCAGCTGACCGAGGCGATGATGATGACGTCATCGCGTTCGAGCAGGGAGCGGGTGGCGGAGTGGCGCATCCGGTCGATCTGCTCGTTGATCTGGCTTTCCTTCTCGATGTACGTGTCGGAGCGCGGCACATAGGCCTCCGGCTGGTAGTAGTCGTAGAAGGAGACGAAGTATTCGACCGAGTTCTCCGGGAAGAAGCCCTTGAATTCGCCGTACAATTGCGCCGCCAGTGTCTTGTTGGGGGCGAGGATGATGGCGGGGCGCTGGGTCTCCTCGATCACCTTGGCCATGGTGAAGGTCTTGCCGGTGCCGGTGGCGCCCAACAGCACCTGATTGCGTTCGCCCTCCATGACGCCCTGCGACAGTTCCTTGATCGCGGCCGGCTGGTCGCCTGCCGGATCGAAGGTGGTGTTCATGACAAAGCGCCTGCCGCCCTCCAGCTTGGGCCGCTGCTGCGGTGCCCGCTGGGTCATCATCGGCATGGACTTGTCGGAATGGGCATAGGGCATCGGGCGACTCCGTTGGGGACCGCGCTGATTTTGGTCTGTTTTTGTTCTTGTTCAAGGGGGCATCGGGGCCTGGTGCGGCCAAACGCCTGTGGCAGCAGGGCAAAACCGTTGAAATACGCTGCATTTGCTCCCTTGCTGCAGCCGCATATCCGGCGCATAAATGCGCAACTTCGAGATTCACAGGTTGAGACACCAGGAGACAGCCCATGCAAGCGCGGATTTACCGGCCAGCACGCAATGCCATGACCTCGGGCATGGCGAAGACGCGGAGATGGGTCCTGGAATTTGCGCCGGCCAGCGCCCGCGAAGTGGATCCGCTGATGGGCTGGACTTCCTCCAGCGATACCCAGAGCCAGGTCAAACTGCGTTTTGACAGCAAGGAAGCGGCGCTGGAATATGCCAAGGACCATGGCATCGAGGCGCTGGTCGTCGAGCCCAAGCAGCGCAAGGCCAACATCCGCCCGGGCGGTTACGGCGACAATTTCGCCACCAACCGCCGCGGGCCCTGGACCCACTGAGGCCTGCGCCGCAACCTAAGCGGCTGCCGGACTGCGGAACCGGGCTGCGCTGGTTTCCGGGACTGAGGGTCTTGTTTCTTCGGGGCAGGGGGGATGCGCGCGATGTCTGAACCCAGGTTTTTGCTGAACGGCGATGTGCCGGGCCGCGCGACGCTGCTGCTCGCCCACGGGGCCGGGGCGGCGATGGACACGCCCTTCATGAACGCGATGGCAGAGGGGCTTGCCGCCCGCGGGCTGCGGGCTGCCCGGTTTGAATTTGCCTATATGGCAGGCCGGCGCAGCGGCGGGCCGAAGCGGCCGCCGCCGAAGATCGAGCTGCTGCAGGAGGAATTCCGCACTGCCGTCGAAGCGCTTGCGTGCAGCGGCCCGCTGTTCATCGGCGGCAAGTCCATGGGCGGCCGGGTTGCAAGCCTGATTGCAGATGATCTTTGGGCGCAGGAGCGGATCCGCGGCCTGGTCTGCCTTGGTTACCCGTTCCACCCGCCGAACAAACCCGAACAGCTGAGGACCGCGCATCTGGCCGGGCTGAAAACCCCGGCGCTGATCTGCCAGGGCACCCGCGACCCGTTCGGCACCCAGGCAGAGGCCGCGTCTTATGCCTTGTCCGAAGCGGTCACGTTCTGCTGGCTGAGCGACGGCGACCATGATCTGAAGCCGCGCAAAAGGGTGAGCGGGCTGACGCAGGAGCAGCACCTGGAGGCTGCGGCCGAGGAAATCGCCCGCTGGGTCAAGGCGGCGGTTTGAGCGGCTGCCCTTTGCCCGCGGGCGCGCTGTCATGGCGGTTTGAACAAGGCGGCCTGCTGTCTGCGCCTCGCTGCAACCCCGGCCTGCCGCCAGCCGCGCAACCCAAGCGGATGATCGGGCTGGCCGCTTCACAGCGCCGGCGTTTCCCAGTGAAATTGCGGTTGAACTGGAGCCGGAGGCAGGGCGGATCCCCGGCCTGATGGCGGGCGGGTCCGGCGTGGTGATGCAGGACATGGAGATCAGCCTGCGGGACCGGGCCTGGGGCCTTTTGTGGGTTTGATGCGCAGGTTTTACGGACCGCTGCGGCCCTGCGCAGCAGTCCGGTTTCCGAGCGGGTGGGCGTCCGGGAAATTTTCTTTCCCTGATGGTAAACCCCGGATAGGGTTCGGGTCAGGCTGGCGCGCTGCGCCGGCGGCTTGCGACAATCCAGGTCAGGAAGTTGAGGCGAAATGGCTGAACCGCAGCACCATATCAGCCCGGAAGGCGCCAGCGTTCCGGTGTCCGCTATCGAAATCAGCCCGGCCAGCCCGGCAGAGCCGGAGGCCGCCGCGATGATCCGGCGGCATCTGTCGCAAATGGCGGCGCAGTCGCCGGAGGAAAGCTGCCATGCGCTTGACGGCAGCGGGCTGGAAGAGCCCGGGGTGCAGTTCTTTCTGGCGCGCAGGGACGGCCGGGCTGTTGCGATGGGGGCGCTGAAATCCCTGGGCGGCGGCGCGCGGGAGCTGAAGTCGATGCACACGCTGTCAGAGGCCCGCGGCAGCGGGGCAGGGCGGGCGATGCTGGATTACCTGCTGACGCTGGCCCGCCGCGAAAACGCCACTGGCATTTATCTGGAAACCGGCTCCACGGACGATTACCTGCCGTCGCGCCGCCTGTATGAATCCTTTGGCTTTGTGCAGTGCGGGCCGTTTGCGGACTATGGCGAAGACCCTTGGTCGGTCTTTATGCACCTGGACCTGCGCGGTGCGGCTTGACCCCCGGCACGAGCCTGTCATAACTGGCGCCACGCGGTCCCTTAGCTCAACTGGATAGAGCAGCTGACTTCTAATCAGCAGGTTGAGGGTTCGAGTCCTTCAGGGATCGCCATTTTCACAGTTTGCTGCCAATGAGGCAGAACCTAGCACGCTTTGGGGGCGATGCAGACCCTATGCCAAGCGGAACTTGCCTGGCGAGGCTGAGCGCCTGCGGCTTGGCGCAAAGCAGGGCAATGCAGCGCGAAGACAATTCTTGAAATGGAAGTCCGGCTGGTCCTGATGGGCCAAGGCGCCGGCCGCGCCTGAGATGGCCGGATTTTGCGCCGCCCTGTGGCCGGAAAATCGTAGCGCCGTTGTCAGCCGCGACCGCAAAACGGTCTGCAGGTCTGCTCAACAGCGGCCGTTGAAAGGGGGCGTCAGACGTCCGCCTCGCCGTCGCGCCGCGCAGTGGACCGCGGATCGCGCCACGTCGTCAGGATCGAATTTGTGTACATTGTTTGAACCAACGGGTGCCTCGCAACGCTGTTGCGCACGTTCTCAACAGCTTCCACATCCTTGGCTTCCACGAGCACCATCATGTCGATATCGGAGGATGAGATGCTCCACGCGCCCAGGATCTCGTCGTGCTTCTGCAAGTCGGCAAACAGCTGCCTGCAGTTCGGCGCGACCAGGCGGATATTGAAGACCGCTCTGAAAGGTTGCGAGGTGAATTCCGCGTCCTCCGCAAGCTCAATCGTGAACCGTTTGATGATCTTCTTGTCGACCAGGCGGTCGATCGTCTCTTTGACCTTCTTGCGCGACGCGCCGAGTTCCAAGGCAATGTCAGAGACTGAGGCCCGGCTGTTTTCGCTCAGAAGGCGAATAATTTTTCTCTGAAATCCATCCATGTGTCACACAGTTATTACGAAATTGACTGTGCCTGAGCCCAAACTGAAACGTCTTTTCCCAATATGCATCTATCTGGGAACAGTCTGGGCGTTCATATCACAGGCAGGCCTCGAACTACCAGAGATTACCCGCCCTGGGTGAAGCCCAAGCAAAGATATGAGAGACAGTCTATGACCACCAAGATTATTTACAGTCGGGTTGAAATTGACAGCGCATTCGATGCAACTACCTGGCAGAAAAAGATTTTCAATGAGCTGGCGACCAATTTCAGGTCTCGCTCCCGGCTCTTCCCCTGCACCTTTGGCGTGGCCGGTTTCGAAGCGGATCAGCTGCGGTTTGCCTTCTCTGAAAACATGGACCCTGGCGAAGTGTCTTCGGCGCTGAAGTGCTATCTGAAAGACGCCAAATCGTTCGGAAAGAATACCTCCCTTCTCGTTCTGTCGCGTCCGGGTCCGATCCAGAGCCTGGAGCATTACCGCGCGCGCTTCTGGTCAACCCTGGATGGTATCCATCAGACCGATGACGCAGAGTGGCCCGAGACCATTCCGGCGCAGATCGACAGCGCGGGGTGGGAATGGTGTTTTGGCGGCGAACAGATATTCGTGGTCTGCAACACGCCCGCGCATGTCAACCGCCAGTCACGGCGCTTTTCGAGTTTCATGCTGACGTTCCAGCCGCGGTGGGTGTTCAACGGAATTCTCGACACACGAGAGACCGCCGAGAAAGCCACCTCCAAAATCCGTTCCCGCATCCTGCAATACGACCTGATCAATCCGTCGGAGGATCTGGGCTTGTACGGCGACCCGGACAACCGCGAGTTCGCGCAGTATTTTCTGGATGACGAAAACCGCGCGGCCACCTGCCCGTTTCACAGCTTTACCAAGAAAAACCAAAATGAAGAGGAGAAGGTGGCATGATTTCATCACCTGGAAAATCTGTCGTCGTTCATTCAGCCGCTGCTGATCTGTCGGATTTCAGGGGGCTTGTTGAACGCTGCATGCCGGAACAGGGTTGCGTAGAAGTCCAGAACGACCAGTCCGGCAAGGAGCATCCCTGGCACCAGCACGATACCGATGAGACCATTGTCGTGCTGGGCGGGCAGCTCCTGTTTTATTGGGAAGGCGGCGAAGCCGTCTGCAAATCGGGGGATGTGATCGAGCTTCCGAAAGGGGTCAGGCACGGTTCGAAAGCAAGTTTCGGGGACGTGCAGTACCTGATTTCCTTTGCCAATGTGGATTTCGCGAGATGACGGATCTTAAAAAGACGCTGGGCCCGCTGAAAGGGGCGGGCCTGATGCTGAATATTGTCATCGGTGCAGGGCTTCTGAGTTTGCCGGGGCTTGCCTACCAGCAGGCCGCAGAGAACGCGATCTGGGTTTGGGCCTTGTGCGCTGTTGTGGCCCTGCCGCTTCTGTCTGTCTTCATCATCATGGGGGCAAGATTCCCGGATGCCGGAGGGGTGTCTTCCTTCGCGCAGAAGGCGTTCGGCAAATATGCCTACATAGCCAGCTCCTTTATCTTCCTTGGCGCGGTTGCTTTCGGCCTGCCCGCTATCGCACTCACCGGCGGCCATTATCTGTCCGTTCTGGTTCCGGTGGATCCTGCAATTCTGGCCATAGCCTTGCTGCTGATCGCGACCGGAACGCAACTCGCCTCACCTGAGGCGGCGTCAAGGATTTCGGCCATGGTTGCCTCGGTAATCCTGTTCTCGCTCCTGGTGATTGTTGCGGTTGGCCTGTCGGGCATTACACCTGAAATGCGTGAAGCCCGCGCCTTGAGTGGTCCAACCATCGGATTTTCGCAGCTGAGCGTCCCGTTCATGATGATCTTCTTCGCCTTCACGGGCTGGGAAGTCTCCGCAGGGACGTCCGAGGAGTTCAGAAACCCCAAGAGAGACTTCCCGCTGGCGATGGGCCTGTCGTTCCTTGCCGCGATGATGCTCTACTTCAGCATGGCCGTGATCGTGCATTTCACGCCGATTGAGAGCAATTACGAGGCGGCGTTTTCGTCTATCATGCAGCACCACCTTGGCGTCTGGGGCGGCATTTTGATGTCAGTTCTGGCCGTTGTCATAATCGTGGCAAACCTGATGGGGGCGATCTGGGCCGTTTCGCGGATGCTGTTGTCGCTTTCCAGGGAAAATGTCGTGCCGCTGGATCTTTCCGCAGACGAAACCGGTCGTCCGCTGAAGGCCGTGTTTGTGGTCGTGGCGGTTCTGCTGGCCGTGCTCAGCCTGGATCTTTTCAACATCCTGGCGATTGAGGATATGCTGTCCTTGGCCGGGCAGAATTTCATCATCCTCTTCGCGGTCGCGGCTGCCAGCTTGATGACGCTGACGTCAAGCCTGTTCGAAAAACTGGTGGCGTTGGTCGCGGTGGGGGCTGTCGCTGTGCTGCTGGCACAGCAGGACGCAGCCCTGTTGTACCCGGTGCTATTGTCCGTTGCCGCAGCGGTTCTTTGGGCAGTCCAGAACAGGGTGAACAAGACGAACATTCGAAACAGCCCGCGCAGCACGGGCTGAAGGACAACCCTCGACGTCTTCCTGAGGTGGCGTTCTCCGTCACCAACTGGACCCGGCAGGTAATGCCGGGTCTTTTTTCTGTCCCGTGTTCTGGGTGCGTAAATGGACGGCTGCGCCTGTTGCTCCGCCTGCGGCCGGCTTCAGAACAAAGGGGGGAGAGCTTGCCCCTGGTGTTTCCATCAGCGGGCCTTGTGGCGCGGGGCGGCTTTACCGTGGCATGGGCCAAACGGATGCTATCCCCGCCTTTCAGCAGGGATAGCGCGGCAGGACAGAACCTGCTTGGGGGAACGGGTGTCAGCTGGCCGCGCGCAGTCCGCGGTCCAGGGACACGCTGCGCAGCATGGTGGAGAAGCGTTTGTAGCTTTCAGGAGAGTAGCGAACAGCAAGGAAGATCATCAGAAGCGAGCCTGCCGCCATCCCCAGCCAGACGTTGCTGAGGTCCGACATCGCATCCCGGATAGCGCCGGCAAACAGGGGCACGAAACTTGCCAGGATATAGCCGCCGCCCTGCACAAAAGAGGTGAAGTTGCCTGCGGTGGTGGGATCATCAACGTGGTCGATGGCCACGATGATCGACAGCGGGAACAGGATGCCGATGCCGACACCCAGCAGCGCCATTGCCAGGAACGACATGTCAATCGGAGCGGTGTAGAGCACGCCAAACCCCAGGGCTGTCATGATCAGTGCAAAGACCAGCGGGCCGCGGCGGTCCGGGAAATGGTGGATGAAGGCTGCCACGCCCAAGGCTGTGACGGCTTCAATCACCGTCAATGCGGACAACAGCAGGCCCGCAGCCCCTTGATCAAGACCCTGCTCCAGATAGAACGGCGGAATCCAGGCCATGACGAGCATGAACGCCCCGGTGCCGACGCCGAAAAACAGCATCAGCGACCAGCAGCGTGCATTGCGCCAGAACTGCGGAGGGGTGGTGCCCGCCGCGGGGGCAGGCGCGGTGCGCTCGCTGTCGGCGTTGCGCGCGGCGATGACCCAGATCAGCACTGCGAGGACCGCAGGAAGGCTCCAGGCCGCCAGCGTGCCTTCCCAGTCCAGCGAAGAGGCAAGCCCCGCAGCCGTGCCCGCCGCGATGGAGGCACCGGCCACGATCCCGGTGGAGTAGAGGCCGATCACCCGGCCGGTTGCCGCGCCGAAGTTGCGCTTGGCGAAGCCCGGCATCAGCGATTGCACAATGGCAATGCCGATCCCGGCCCCGGCGGCGGTGACAAGAAGGCCGGCACCTGTCGGCAGCCACAGGCGGGCAGCGCAGGCGAGGGCGATGATCAGCGCGCCCAGCGTGATGCCGCCGCGCTCCCCCAATGCCGCGCGCAGCTGGCGCACGTAGATGGCGCCAATGCCCATCAGAAACACCGGGATCATGGTCAGGAAGCCGATGATGGTGGAGTTGACACCGGTATCGCCCAGGATTTGCGACACCAGCGGGCCGATGGCGGCAACTGCAGGGCGCAGGTTCAGGGAGATCAGGAATATTGCGAACAGCAGTAACGCTGGTGACGCCTTGGCAATGCGTGTGGTCATGGGATGCCCTTTCAAGAGGAGGTATGCGGGGGTTAAGCCGCCGAATAATCCGGTGATTTGATCAATTCTTGCGGATGGGTTTGGATGTCTGGAACAAAGACGCTGCTGTGCCAGTCATCGGGCGCCACAGGGCGCAATGCGATGGATACCGCGTGCGGGGAGCAGCCAAAGGCCTGAGTGACCGACTGGGTGATGGCTTCGCAGAGGGTTGCCTGCTGTTCCGCCGTCAGGGTGGCGGCAAAATGCTTGATGATGACGTGGGGCATGGGATCAGGCCTCTTGCAGGTTGCGGGTTTCAGGCCGGGCCGGCTGCCATGCCGGAACGTGGCGGCGGATTGCGGCGGCAAGCTCGGACACGCCGCCGGGTTTGAGCAGCTCATAGTGGTCGGCAGCCAGCGCGTGGACCGGTGCCGGAGCGGCGAGAGTGCGTGTGGCCTCCTCCAGGAAGGAGAGATTGTCGCCCGCCGCCTTGAACAGGCGCACCGGCGCGGCCACCTGGCGCTGTTCGATCTGCAGCCCGTATTCGGGCGCATAGGTCTGTGTCACCAGCCGGGTGATGCGCAAGATCGTGCCCGGGTCGAGATCGGGTTTTTCGGCTGCGATATACGCCACGAAGCCGTCCAGGTCCGAGACCGTCTCAATCACCGGGGACACCCGCTCCGGTGCGATGGTCTGGGAAAACACCGAATAGAGGATGGTCAGAAAGGACGCGTCTCGGAACAGCGCAGCCTCCTCCGCGCGTACCGGATCGCCGCCGGGCAGCTCCGGAGAGCCTGGCGCGATCAGGGTCAGCTCCGCCACCTCGCAGCCTGCCTGCTCCAGCTGATAGGCGGTCTCATAGGCCACCCGTGCGCCGAAGGAATATCCCCAAAGCGTGTAGGGGCCTTCCGGATGCGCCTCCCGGATCAGCTCGGCATCGCGCGCTGCCATGTCCTGGATCGAGCCGCAGACCTGCTCGCCGGGGTTCACTCCGGAGGCCTGCACGCCGATCACGGGACGGGGCGTGCCGAGCGCCTGCGCGAGGTGGCGCAGGTTCATCGGATACCCGCCAAGGCCGGGCCAGCAGAACACCGGGCTGCCGGTGCCTTTCTTCAGCGGCACTGCGCGCGACAGGCCGGAGCCGGCGCCGCCCTCCGTCAAGCGGCGGGCCAGCGCTTCGATTGTCGTGTCCTCGAACAGCACCTGCACCGGCAGGCTGGTATCAAAGGCGCGGTTGATGCCCTGCACCAGTTTGACGGCCTTCAGAGAGTCGCCGCCGATTTCAAAGAAATCATCCTGTACCGAGACGTCCTCAAGCCCTATTTGCGCGCACCAGATCTCTGCCAGAGCGGTTTCCGTTTCGTTGCGGGGTTTGATGATCTCACGCTCGGCTGCGGCATCGTCGAATTCGGGGAACGCTTTGAGGGCATTCACATCCACTTTGCCCGACGCGCTGCAGGGGATCGACGGCACCAGCGCCAGTTTGCTGGGCACCATGTAATCGGGCAGCAGTGACTGCAGATCGCGGCGGATCAGTTCAGCCGGTCCTTCCATATGCACGCTGTCCTCATGCATGCCTTCATGCGCAATCTGCTCGGCGCTGACCTTGCCGAATACCGCGCTGTAGCAGGCGCCGCAGGCAAACCCGTGCTCGTTCAGGATCTCCTTGAGGCGGGTGGCCGCGACGAGGTCGTTTCCGGACTTGGAACTGTAGCCAGAGGACATGGTGCCGATCCGGCAGCTGTTCTGCTGCACCCGCTGCAGGCTGCGGCCCAGGTCGATATAGGCGTGCCAGCGCTCTGCGTCCCGGCTGACCATCGAGATCATGCCGCTGGCGCGCTGATAGACACGCTGGTTGATGGCGATCACGTGGCGCTGTTCCATGATGTGGCGCGAGAACGGCTGCAGCCCGCCATCGCGATAGGCATAATGCCCCGGCGCCAGCCCGGAGACTTTGCTGCCATGGGCCTGGACGTAGAAATCCACCGGCAATTCGGTCTGCCGGTCTGCATGGGCAGTGACCGCATAGCCGGCGATATAGACGTGGCCCGGGCCGCAGTGCAGATGGGGAAGCGCGTCCGGAGCATCCGTGCCCGCGCCGATACCCAGGCCATGGGACGGCAGGATATGATCCATCAAGCCCAGGATATGGCCGGTCTCAAACTCCAGCACTTCACGGATGTTGTTCTTGTAGACCGGTTCGATGGCCGGAATCTTGCCCACGAAATGCAGCTGCATCACAGGTGCGGCCGAAGCTGGGCGCGGCGCGGTCTGAACCAGTTCGTGCCGGGCCGGGTGATAGTAGTAGTAGCCGGGTTCAAACCCTGCCACATTGGCCAGCTCCACATAGACTTGCGTTGCATTGAGCGCGCCGGGCGAGGCATAGGCGTGTTTCGGCAGCAGCCGTTCCGCGCTGGTGAACTGGCCAAGCCAGCGGAGCAGATACCCCAGATCCTGCGCACTGAGCTGCTCAAGCCCACCGGTGCCGGAGGCAGGCTGCTCCGGTTGCGTCAGCACCGACAGGACATCCCCGGCCGTGACCTCTCCGCCTTCGTAGAAGCGGTAGGTCTTGCGGGCAAAGGCCAGCTGCCGCTGAGCAGCGCCGGCTTCTTTGCCTGCCAGGGCATAGGTCTTGCGCCCTTCGGTTTCGGCCGCACTGCGCAAACCTGCGCCAGAAAGCTGGGCCCGCACCTGCAGGCGGCTTTTCTTGCTGTGGTGGTGGGCGCCGGCGTTGCCCTGATCCATCAGTGGCGCTTCGCGCGGGTTCAGTTCAATGCCGGCAGCAAGCACCGGCTGGCCGGTGCGGGCATGAGGCTTGATGAACACGCCCGCTGCCTTGACCCAGTCGTGGTTCTCGATGGCCAGGCGGATTTCATCCAGTTCAATCCGGTAACCGCGGAATTTGACCTGGTTGTCGGCGCGGCCCTGGAACTGCAGGCCGCCATCCGGATTGCGGCGCACCAGATCGCCGGTTTTGTAAAGCCGCAGCGGCATGCCGCCCGCCGGGCTGATCCAGGTGATGAAGCGCTCGGCCGTCAATTCGTCGCGGTTGTGGTAGCCATTGGCCAGCTGGCGGCCGCTGATATACAGCTCGCCCGAAACGCCATCGGCAACCGGCTGCAGGTTTTCATCCAGCACCCAGCAACTGGTGTTCGCGGCAGGCTGGCCGATCGGGATCATCTCCGGGCCGTTTTCCAGCCCTGCCGGATCCACGGTCTGGGCGGTGGCATTGATCGTGCATTCGGTCGGGCCGTAGAGATTGACCAGCCGGCAACCGGGGCGGGCTTCAAAAATCCGGGTGGCGAGTTTTCGGGTCAAGGCCTCGCCGCCGCTGAACAGGCTGGTGAGGGTGGTGCAGTTTTCGAATGCCGGCAGGTCAACCAGCGCCTGCAGCAGAGTCGGCACCCCCTGCAGCATGGTGACCCCGTGCTGTTTGATCTGCTCGATCAGTGCTTCCGGATCACGGTAAACGCCGGGGCGGCCCATCACCACCCGAACGCCGCAGCAGACTGCCAGCAGCTCCCATTGCGCGGCGTCAAAGCTGACCGGGGTCTTTTGCAGGATGACTTCGCCGACCCGCAGCTTCTGCTCGGTTTGCAGCCAGGTCAGCTGGTTCAGAATTGCAGCGTGGGAAATGCCGACGCCCTTGGGGGCACCGGTGGTGCCGGAGGTGTAGATCATATAGGCCAGATCGTCTTCCAGCAACGCGGGGCCGCACAGGCAGTCGCTGTCTTCTCCGCTGGGGACTGCATCCAGGGCATCAAGAGTGATCACGGTGACCCCAGGCAGGATCATTTCGGCCAAGCGGCCGCGCAGCTTGTCCTGGGTGACGATCACATCGACGCCAGCGTCGCGGATCATATAGGTGAGCCGGTCCACCGGGTAATCGGTGCCCAGCGGCAAATAGGCGCCGCCGGAGAACAGAATTCCCCAGAGGCCGGCCATCATTTCGGCGGAGGAGTCCGCAAACAGACCTACCCTGCTTCCCGCGCCGACGCCTGCACGTTTCAGGCGGGCGGCCAGGCGGGCGGCGTATTCGGCCAGATCGCTGTAGCGCAGCGCGCTGGTATCGTCGCAGACCGCAATTTCTTCGCTGCGGCAGCGCACCTGCAGCATCAGCATATCAACCAGCGAGGTGCGTTCCGACGCGGCGCGCAGCAACGCGCGGGTGATATCTGTCTGCTGGGGGCGGGCGGCAACGGGGGTGGAGAGGAGCGAGTCAGGAGTGCTCATGATATGTCCTGTCAGGTAATGGAATGGTCGTTACAAAACTGGCTGCTGCTCACCGCCGAAAATGCTGGCAGTGAGCATGTCGCTGTGCAGCGGGCACGCCCGCTGCGGGTTGGGTCAGTGGTTTTCGTAAAGAAGGCCGCGGCCGGGGATCGGATCGGTCACTCCGCAGCTGCGCAAGGCGTGCCAGTAAAGAACCGCATTATTCGACAGCACCGGCTTTCCGATCCAGGTTTCAGCGGCGGCGGCAAAATCAGCCATGGGAACATTGGTGCCCACTTGGACAATGGCGTCCACATTCGGCCCGTCAACGTCCAGCACCGCATCACGCAGGTTTTCCAGGGTAACGTCGGAGATGTTAGACGGCGTCCGCCCGCCAAGCCCGTGCGTGGCTGCAACCTCTATCCCGCTGTCGGTGAAGAACCGCGAAACCGGCTCATCGCCCAGTTCCAGATAGGGCGAAATGAGGCCAATTCGCCTGATGCCGCCAAGTGCCTTCAGCGCAGCCAGGATGGCATCAGCGCTCAAAATGATCTTTGCACCCCCTGCTGCTTCCGCAAGACGGCCATGCAGAGCCTCATGCGCAGAGTGGCCCTCCCAATAGCCATCAGGCGACACCGCGGCAATGACCGCCCCAACGCCGCAATGGCGCAGGCTGCGGATGGCGTCCGGCGTGGAACTGCGGATGTTTTCAATGACCCGGTTGAAGCCCGCCTCATGGGTCAGAGAGTCATCGTCGATGATCATCCTGCCGATGTGGTTTGTAACGCCAACGGGGCGCATGGCCTCCATCTCCGGCTGAGCGGACGTGTTGGTCGATGGAATGGCGACACCGACGCGCAGCCGTTTTCCCAGAAAGTTGCTCATGAATTTTTCCCGTAAATAGAATGGTTTTTGTCTATGTTTGGGGCGCGGCTCTACTGCGAGGCGAGGTAGGTGGCAGCCATATCTGCGCTGCCATGGCCTTGGGCCTGCGCCCGCCTGTACCGGGTCAGGCCCGCCTCGGCCAAGTCCGCCCTCACACCGGCCTCCAGCGCGGCGCCGACTATCAGGGCACTGTCCTTGACGGCATTGTCGATGGTGAAAGCCGGAGTGAAATTTCCCGATGCCATGGCCTGGGCTTTCATCTGAAAGAAGGGCGTATCCAGCGGCCCGCCGCGCAGAGTGTCCGCCACCAGTTGCGGGTCCAGCCCCAGGCCGCGGGCCAGCGCCAGGCTCTCTGCCGCTCCGTGGGTCAGAGCGAAGACCCAGCTGTTCAACGCCAGTTTCAGCCGCGTCGCCATACCGGGGGCGGTATCGAGCCAGCGGGTGGCTTTGCCGACCGCATCCAGCACCGGCTGGACGGCTTCCTTGGTGCTGTCCGGACCGGCCGCCAGCACAAGCAGCTGGCCCGCCTCTGCGGGTTGGCGGGTGCCAAGCACCGGCGCGTCGATCAAGGTGAGCCCCTTGCGGGCCGCCAGCGTTTCCAGCCCGGGCATGTCGGCCGGCCCGACTGTGCTCATCTGCAGCCAGCAGACGGGCGTAGCGGGCACGCTGTCCGCGTCCGGCAGCGCCGACATCACGTCTGCGATGGCGCTGGCGTCTTTCAGCATGGTCACGATGACATCGGCGTGGAGGGCTGCCCCGGCGGGATCCGCAGCCGGAGTGATATTCGGTGCCGCCAAAGAAAGCGCTTTGTCAGGGGTCCGGTTCCATACGCTGACCTGGCAGCCGGCCGCCGCGATGTTGCGGGCCATCGGTGCGCCCATCAGCCCGGCTCCCAGAACGGCCACACGCAGGGCGGGGCAGGGCGGCGGCGAAATCGCGTCGGTTGTCATGTCAAGCCTCTGGTTCTCGGGGGCAAGCGCCTGCTGAGGGGGGATCCCGCTTGGACGCCTGGTATCTGGGGGCGGTTATGGAATATTCATTCCATAACCGTCAACAACCAAAAGAAGAACTTCGCAATACTGTTACACCGTGGCGATGGAGGCTTCGACGATACTGTGCAGATAGGGCTGGCGGGAGGCTGCCGGAAGCCCCTTGCTGACGACCCTAATTCCCTGAATTACCGCAACAAAATACCTGGATAGCATTTCGCAGTCCTGTTCAGGCGAAATTTCGCCGGTCTTTTGGCCGTGCCTCAGGAGGCGCAGCAGTCCGCTCTCCAGCCGCTGGAAATGCTGTGCGACCAGCGCGCTGAGTTCCGGATCCCGGCCGGAAATCTCCAGGCTGCTGTTGGCGGCAAAGCAGCCAAAGCCCTCGTGGTCGCTCAACTCGTCATCAACGATTGATATCAGCAATGCCCGGAGGCTGCCGCGCACATCAGAGGAGCGGGAGATCTTCGCGACATTCCCGGTGGTTGCTCTCCGGTATTCCTTAAGAGCCAGCGCGAAAAGCGTTTTTTTGCCGCCAAAGGAATTGTATATGGTGCTGCGGGACAGGCCGGTTGCTGCCACCAGATCATTCATCGAGGTTGCGGCATAGCCATTGCGCCAGAATGTGCGCATCACAGCGTCAACCACCGCACCTTCATCAAATTCTCTGGGCCTCATGATGTGCTCAACCATTCTGTACCGAATGTTTCAGAACTATGCCAGAAAAGTGTCCCGTGCAACTATGTTGTGTAAGTGATTGGGAGAGGCGGAATAAACGGCAAGGCATCAGCCAACGGCAGGGGCAAACTCCTGCGGTATCATCCGTGGAAACTTGGACCTTATCGCATTGTTCAGCACCGTACCGGAACGGCCCCCAATTCCGCCGCGCCAGGATGGCCTGACCGGCGTCTTGCACCGGTCATGATCCTCGGGGCTTCTATTGTCACGTTTTGCCTGGCGCGTGCATCTGCTGATTTCGGTCTCCGCGGAGAACTCTAACAAGCTTCGAGGATGGTTTTGGGGATCACATCATGTCCGCCTGCTGCGCCGGGCGGAATTTCACTTTTTGAACAGAAGCCGCAGCAGGCGCAGGGGGCGGGAAGGCGCAGCCGCTTTGCACGCAAGGGGAAAGCGGTGACAGGCGAAAGTCACCGTTTCGGTTTTTTTAAATTATTCTCAACATTCGCTTCCCAGGATGCAGCAGCCGGCCCTAGTCTGCCGGAACGGACACAGAGCCTTGCCGGAATATAATAACGACGGACACTCCATGACAAAGCAGCGTGTCACGCGAAGATATCTCAGGCTGCGCAGCGGAATTGCCCTGGCGATTTTACTGGCAGCCGCAGTGGCCGCCTTTTGCGTCACCCTGACCGGGCACAACAGCGTCGCCCGGCGGGCGGACAACACAATGGTGCTGGACCAGATCCTGGTCTCTCTCGCCGAGCTGGCGCTGGCGTTTGAAGCCGTTAAGGACGACCCTGGCAGCCAGCAGGCGCTGATCGCGCACGGGCGCATCCGGCGGAGCGCGCGGCCCGCAGCGGACTCGCTTGCCGCGCTGACCGCCCCTGGTGCGCTGGCGGCCTTTTCGCCGCAGGCGCAGCAGATCCTGTCCCAGCCGGCGCTGAACCCGGTATCCGAGCTGAAGGACATTCTGTTCCTGGCTGCGCATCTGACGGATCCCGCCGGAGACCGGCAGGCCGAAGGTGATGCGAAAGCCGCGGCCCTGGCCGCCAATCTGTCCAGGCGGCTGCTGCCGGTGCTGATGGAGGTGAAGGATGCGGAGGCGCGGACCGGCCGGATCGCGGCGGAGCGGCAGCTGACCTATGCGCTGGCGGCGGTGCTGATCGGGGCCATAGGGGTATTTGTCGCCATCCGGTTCGTGCATGTGCCAATGGAGCGGTTCATCATCAGCGCGCAGTCGGAGATCGAGGCAAGCCGGCGCAAGGCGGAGGCGGCGTCGGAGGCCAAATCCGTGTTTCTGGCGACGATGAGCCACGAAATCCGGACCCCGCTGAATGGTGTGCTGGGCCTGGCGGAGCTGCTGAACGACACCGCGCTTGATGACAATCAGCGCCATATGATCCGGATGATGATCGTCAGCGGGAACTCTCTGCTGAGCATCATCAACGACGTCCTGGACCTGTCCAAGGCCGAGGCCGGCAAGCTGGAGATGGAGGCCGAGGCGTTCAACGTCCGGGGTCTGTGCCTGGAGGTGATTGACCTGTTTTCAGCTCGCGCCCAGAGCGCCAGCATCGGCTTGACCTTGCAGGAGAGCGCCGGGGTCAGCAATTGGCATGTGCTGGGATACGGCACCGCGGTGCGCCAGATCGTCGTGAACCTGGTCAGCAACGCGCTGAAGTTCACCGGCAGCGGCTCGGTCTGCGTCATGCTGCAGGAACTTCCCTCAGGTCAGGACGGCACCCGGGTGATCCGGATAGCCGTCAAGGACACCGGAATCGGGGTGCCGCCGGAAGCCCAGGAACGGATTTTCGAGCAATTCGCGCAGGCCGATGCCACCACCACCACGCGGTTTGGCGGAACGGGGCTGGGGCTGGCGATTGTCAAAAACCTCACCGGGGCGATCGGCGGCACGATTGCGCTGGAAAGCGCGGAGGGCGTGGGATCGGAGTTCACCGTGGAGTTTCCGGTGAAAGATGTGCCGCCTCCGGCCGAAGTGCCCCAGCCCGGGCCGGTTGGTGCCGTGTTCAGCAAGAAGGTGTTGGTTGCCGACGACAACCGGGTCAACCAGATGATCGCGGGCAAGATGCTGGAGCGTCTGGGCTGCACCGTGATGACAGCAGGCGACGGCGTGGAGGCTGTCGGGCTGGCGCGCAGCTGGGCGCCGGATCTGGTGCTGATGGATGTGCGGATGCCGGAGATGGACGGTCTAGACGCCACCCGGGCGATCCGGGCCAAAGAGCGGGAGCTGGGCCTGCCGCCGGTGCCGGTCATCGGATTGTCAGCCAATGCGATGAGCGAGCAGCGCGCCGAGGGCCTGGCGGCGGGCATGGACGACTATCTGGCAAAACCTGTCACCAAAGCAGCGCTGGCGGCCGCCCTGACCCGGCTGTGGCCGGAAGAGGCCGCCGCGCCCGAGGCCTCCGCAGCGGAAGGAAGTTCAAAATGCGCCTGAAGATAATCGCCGCCGCCCTGTCCGCTGTATCTGCGATGGCCGGTCCGGCCGCCGCCGATCCCGGCCGGGTTCTTCTTTATAACTGGAGCGGCTACATCGCCCCGGAAACGGCCGGGAAGTTCCAGGACGCAACCGGCAAGAGGCTGGTGCTCGACACTTACGGCGAGGCCGATGAGGCTGAGGCGCGGCTGCTTGCCCGCGGCACCGGCTACGACCTGGCGGTGGTGTCTTCGGAAACCGTCGGCCGTCTGGTGGAGGCGGGGGCGATCCGGCAGATCGGGCTTTCGGGTATTCCGAACGCGGCGGCCATCGACCAGCAGCTGATGCAGCTCTATCTGGACGCCACGCCGCAGGCTGAGGGCTATGCGCTGCCGTATCTCTGGGGCACCACTGGCATCGCCTATGACCGAGGCGCCGTGCTGGAACGGCTGCCGGATGCGCCGCTTGACAGCTGGGCGCTGGTGTTCGACCCCGCCAACGCCAGCAAGCTTGCGGACTGCGGCATCACGATCGTCGATTCCGTGGAGGAGGTTGTGGCGGCCGCGCTTGCCTATCTTGGCCTGGATCCGCAATCGCGCTCAGAGCAGGACATGGAGGCGGCCTTTGACGTTCTGTCGGCCATTGCGCCCTATGTCCGGTCATTCGATGTGGATCAGTATGATGCCCTGTTGCGCGGCGAGGTCTGCCTGGCCGTCACCTGGAGCACAGACGGGCTGGCGCCGCTGCTGGAGCAGGGGACCGACCGCTATCATTATGCGATGCCCCGGGAGGGCACCAACTTGTGGGCCGACCTGTTTGTCATCCCAAGCGATGCTGGCGATCTCGGCGCGCCGGAGCAACTGATGGATTTCATGCTGGCGCCTGAGATGATGGCGGCGGCGGCGCGGTTCACCAATGCCATCAGCAGCGTTTCATTTCCCGAAGCGGGCGCCGGCGAACCGGGCTATGACAGCCCTGCGGCCGCGCTGCCGCCTGACGCCCGCGGCAGGCTCTATCTTCTGCCCTCCCGCAGCGGGGCGGAAAAGCGCCTTCTGGACCGCCGCTGGAGATTGCTTCAGATCGGGATGTAACCGCAGGAGGCGGCACCGCGCCGCGGGCTGCCTTGGCCGTCTGCTGAAAGTGCAATAGCGCGCCCTGCGCCGGTGCGGGGCGGATGCGCGGGGTCCGATAGGGCAGGGGGCTGTTCACGGCCAGCCTTTGGCGGACTGCTGCCGGAAATTCCTGTCAGGCTGCTCCGGGGACCGGACGCGCGCAAAGGTCGGGAAGGCGGCTCTGGTATCAGGTTGCCGCCGCGGGGAATTCGACGATCCGCCAATAACGGCCGACCATCTCGACGAGCTGCAGAAAATCGCGCCCGGCTGTCTCCTTTACGATATAGCCTGCGGCATTCAAGCCGTAGGCCGCATCAATGTCCTGGTCATGGCGGGAGGTGGTCAGGAAGAACACCGCCGTGCCGCTGAGTTCAGGGTCCTTGCGCAGTTCCCGGACAAGGTCGATGCCGTTCATCCGCGGCATGTTGATGTCTGCGAGCAGCACAAACGGCGGCTGGATCCGCTCCTTTCCGCCCGTGCCCCGCAAGATGTCCAGGGCTTCGATGCCGTCGGCCGCCCGGGTGATCGTGTTGGAAATGCGGACCTTGCGGAAAGCCCGCAGGACGGCTTTGGCATCGCCGGTGTCGTCTTCAACCAGGAGAATTTTCAGGTCTCCGTGGGGGCTGGCGCCGCTGCTGCGGGGTGTCATTTTAATCACGTTCCTGCTGAACCTCCTGCTGCTTGGGCCAGGTAAAGCGGAAGGCGCAGCCTTCCCCGGGGGAGGACCGGACCGAGATCTTGCCGCCGGCGCGTTCCAGGTGTTTCTTGACGATCGACAGGCCGATGCCGCTGCCCTCGACCTCGTCGCGCGATTTCAGGGTCTGGAACATCTTGAAAATCTGATCGTGATATTCGGGGTCTATGCCGGGACCGTTATCGGCCACTGAAAAGATGTAGTGATCCCCGGCATCCTCCACGCTGATCTCCACCGCGCCCGCGCCCTGGTCATTGTGCTTGATCGCGTTGGAAACCAGGTTCGCGAAGATCTGCTTCAGCGGCATGTTGGGCAGCCGGATGCTGCCAAAGCCTGGGGTGATGGTGATGGTGAAGCCCTCCGGCTTGTCGATCAGCATCAGAACCTCCCGCATCAGCTCGGTGCCCGGCATGGTTTGCTGATACCTGCTGTCGGTCTTGCGCCCGGCCCGCGAATACTCAAGCAGATCGTCAAGCAGCCGTTCCATCCGTGCCACGCGCGAGCGCAGCAGCCCCAGGTTTTCGCGGCTGTCCTCATCCAGCACGTCTGCCAGATCCTCCTCCAGCCAGGTTGAGGCGTTGCCGATCACCCGAAGCGGTGCCCGCAGATCGTGGGAGGCGACATAGGCAAAATCGTCGAGATCGCGGTTTGACCGGGCCAGTTCCTCGGTGAAACGCTCCCGCTCCGCCTCTGCTTTTTTTTCAGCGGAGAGGTCGCGCAGAATGCCGCTGAACAGGTGGATGCGGCCAACCAGGACTTCGCTGACTGACAGTTCGATCGGAAAGACCTCGCCGCATTTGCGCCGCCCCTGAACCTCCCGGCGGACACCGGTGAACTGCGCTGGGCGGCCGCTGAATAACGCGCCGCTGCCGGTATCTTCGCCGGAACCGGCAGAGACAGGAAGCAGGAGCCTGATATTCCGGCCGATCACCTCCCCGGCAGAATAGCCGAACATTCTGCAGCATGTCCGGTTGCAGCTCAGGATCGTGCCCTGCGGGTCGATGTTGATCAGACCTGCGATGCTGTTGTCCTGAATGGCCGCCAGCTCATTCTGCTTCTGCTCCAGCGAGGCCTGAGAAATTTTCTGCCGGTAGACAACAAATGCGAAGGCCCAAAGGGCGGTCACCGTCAGAATCCGGTTGGTCAGCACAATCCATTGATCGACCCCGGCAAGCGGGAACAGGAGGTAACCCAGGACCGTCAGCGCGGTTCCCGCCGCTGCATAGGTGTAGGCTGCGGACGGCTTGTCCGCCCAGACGGAGCACAGGACGACGGCGGTGTAAATCAGCCCGGCGGCGACCCCGAGCGGGGTCAGGAAGTCGAATACAAAGCCCGCCCCGACCAGCACGGCTGCGGCGAGATGCGCCCAGGACCCGGCGTGGCCGCGCCACAGCGGGGGCTGGTCAGATGTGAAGTGTCTGGCAAGTGTCATCTCCGTCGCTCCCCCCTGGTTTCCGGGCGCGGGGCCTGCGGCCAATTCGCAGCGCGCCCTGCCGCGGGGACGCGGCAACGCCGCCTGACCAGTTCCAAGCTCAGTTTACAGCCTTCGGGAGGCTTCTCAATATTAATGCAACTAAAGGTTGTTATATCGTTAAGCCGCCGGACGCCGCGGCGGCCTTGCCTGCGGCTTTCCGCGCGGGCCGCTGGCCGGTGTTAAGAAATTTCTGGTCGAATCAAGCTACTCCGGAGCTGAGCCCAGAGACTCAGAAACGCGCGGAGAAGTTTTTTGTTTTTCAAATTCAAGGCAGCACAGCCGGCAGACCACGACAACGGCGCCAGGATCATCGCAGACGTGGTCGACGCCACCCAAGCCACGGTTCAATTCACGCCCGATGGCACCGTTCTGACGGCAAACGGCAATTTCCTGGCCGCACTCGGCTACCAGCTGGACGAGATCACGGGCCGCCATCACTCCATGTTTGTGGCACCGGAGCTTGCCGCCAGCACAGAGTATAAGGACTTTTGGGCGGGCCTGGCGTCGGGCCAGGTCTTCACCGGGCAGTTCCCGCGCGTGACCAAGGAGGGCACCACGCTTTGGATTCAGGCCACCTATGCGCCTGTCACCGGCGCGGGCGGCACCGTCGAGCGCGTGGTCAAAGTGGCCACAGATGTGACGGTGCGCCGCCTCGGCCTGCAGGAGATCGCCCGCGGGCTGGAGGCGATGAGCCAGGGGGATCTGGGGGTCCGGGTCACGCTGTCGGAGCAGGCGGACATCGCGGCGCTGGGCGAGGCGTTCAACCGGTCGGCCGAACAGCTGGAAGCCGCCATCGGGGCGGTGACGCAGGTATCCGGTGCGGTGGAGCGGACGGCAGAGGAAATTTCCAGATCGGCCGCCGATCTGTCCCAGCGCACCGAAAGCCAGGCGGCAACCCTGGAGCAGACCGCCGCCGCCATCGAGGAACTGACCGGCACGGTGCATTCCTCGGCAGAGGGCGCGGAAAAGGTGGAGGCCATTGTAACCGGCGCCAAGACCGCAGCAGAGCGCAGCGGCCGGGTGGTGACGGATGCGGTGGCGGCGATGTCGCAGATCGAGAGCTCGTCCGAGGAAATCGCCAAGATCATCGGAATGATCGACGACATTGCCTTTCAGACCAACCTGCTGGCGCTGAATGCCGGTGTGGAGGCCGCCCGGGCCGGCGAAGCAGGCCGCGGCTTTGCGGTCGTCGCCTCGGAAGTGCGGGCGCTGGCGCAGCGTTCTGCCGGGGCGGCCGGAGAGATCAAGCAGCTGATCGGCCAAAGCAAGCAGCAGGTGGCGAGCGGCGTGGAGCTGGTTGGCAGAACCGGCCAGGAACTGCAGCAGATCATTGAAAGCGTCGGCACGATTTCCGACCATATCAGCAGCATTGCGGCGGGGGCCAAGGAGCAGGCGACTTCGCTGAGCGAAATCAACCTGGGTGTTTCCCAGCTGGACCAGGTGACCCAGCAGAATGC